>JBAVTY010000062.1:0-2402 GCA_049696495.1 Candidatus Nitrosopolaris sp. | reverse complement strand
GTTTTCTCTTTGACATCCAAATTGATGTTCTTTAGTGCTTGTTTAGTTCCGAACCATGCTTCTAGGTTTCTAACAGATACTTTATGGACTTCTTGTTGTGCCTGCTCTCTTGTGGACTGTGTCTCTCTATCTATTGTCTTGTCAACTTCTAACTCTTCTTCACTAAGCTTTTCTTTGATCCCCAACTAGTCCTCATCTCACCCTAAATTAACGTTATTAGAATAAGTATTAGGGTAATATGTATCAGCCCCTATCGCAACAATATAAAAAATCTTGTCTCTTCTTCGTTTTCCGTGAAGGAAGAAAGAAGACAACTTCTTGTTACGTTTTTCACAAGATTCTGTGAGAATAATAATGCCCCTCTACAATCAAAGAGAATATCTAGATTATTTTAGAATTACTTACAAGAAGAATGTAGAACTAAATCTTCTATATAGTTGATCGTTAAGATAGTAACGATGTCAAACAGTTAGTAGTGGTTACAAATACATGTCTTGTTAGTAGGAAATTAAAGGTGAAATGAACAAGGAATTGAAGAGGTTGCACAAATCCATTAACGGTAATAAATCCAGATATTAATAAATTATCAGGCCAATTCTAGCTGGTACTAGGCCAATATTTCTTCCGTCCGTCTGATGAGAATTGGCCCAGCAATAAGTTAGACGTTATAATATTTTAGGGAGAGTCTTCCTGAGTTGATGCACATGCTCGTTATGATGAGTTTTGTACATCTGGTTCCTCCCCTTCTCGTCCTCTAACCAATATATCGATAGGAGATGAGTACGATTCTATATGAGTGGATCGTCCAGCTCACAACAGAGTATATATCGAGAACCTTAGAACAGAAATAGAGACATTGAATTGGGTGTTGAATAAAATTTTGGACGTCAGTAAGTTGACATAGTTCCTATTGTGTGTCCTCTAGGTACGTTTGGCCACGTGGATATACCGTGCGGCTAAATAATCATAAGAATAATTCCTTTTCCTCAACTGGTATTCTGTACTTCTTTTTCTTGTTCTTGCTGCTTTACGTCTACTTCTTTCACTTCTGTGTCAGTCTCTTCTGGATCTGTGATTTTCTTCTGTTTTTTATCTCGCTCTGCCTTTAATTTTGCTAGTTCCTCATCAACTGAGCTTTTTACTGTCATTTTTTCGAGCTCGCCTTCTATATCATCTTTATTTGAAGTGTAATCTGTAAGAACGCCTGAATCTATCATTTCATCTAGTGCCTTTGCTTTGGCTTTCATTTGTTCTGTCTTATCTTCTGCCTTATTCATTGCCACACCCACATCCGCCATTTCTTCTGATATCCCTGTTAAATTTTCTTTAATTCGTACTTGAGCTTCAGCTGCGGTATATTGAGCCTTTATCACTTCTTTGTTTGAACGGAATTCCTCAACTTTTGTGGAAAGGCGTTTCTCTGTTTGCTCGAGTTTGTCCTGTTGTGTCTGCATATCTATTATTTGTTTATCCAGGTTTTGTAATTGCAACATGTTTGCGTTCTTTCTCTCCAATGCTAATTTTGCTAAATCTTCTCGATCTTGCTCGATAGCACGTCTCGATTCTTCATCCAAAGTCCGAATATTTTCTACTAACTTTGTCTTTTGCATCTGCAACCTCGTCTTTGCGGTCACGACCTCAGAGATGCTTCTTCGCAGTTTGTTCATTGTTTCAATCTGATTTTGGTATGAATAGTCGAGCGCTTCTTTAGGATCTTCGTACTTATCTAGCAGTGTATTCACTTTTTGCTTAAGTAATGTTGTAATACGATTTGTTAACCCCAACTCAAATTACTATTTCAATTTCAGGGATTTATTCTTATGTGCTACGAAATAATGTGACGAGTATTTTGTTCGTGTACACAATTCGAGCAATTCAAATTCTAGTCTGCCGCGCCGAGTTGTTGCTGTGTTGTTTATGTTTGTGACATTGATGTAACATATTCATAATGTTCGGTGAGTCGATTTAAGTGTACGTTGGCCATGTGGAGAAAGAATACAGCCAAATAACCCGTTTACATGCTGGATTCGAATCCCTCTATATATGCTGTCAGAGAATGCATCTGTCCTGTTGCAGTTATCGAGGTGGTTTCAATACCGTTGATGCGCGGCTTCCTACAGTTTAGAGTATAATGTATTACATCCCCATAATTTATTAATATGTATCATCTTACCAACGGGTTATAAACGTCCACATGGTTACAGAAATTGGAAATATGTGAGAATATTCTTCATAAACGCAAAAATAAGATATCGTTAAACGATGATGAAAAATCTTGTTTACATGATATATTAGACAAGGAGAGGGATTCTATACGTCAAATTCTTGAGGACGAGGGAGATAATGAGTTGGAATCACAACTGAGAATGATCTAGAGCCACGGACTCGAAATGAAATACTGA
>JBAVTY010000061.1:0-1872 GCA_049696495.1 Candidatus Nitrosopolaris sp. | reverse complement strand
TAGATTGCAAAAGAAACATAAGGTATGATGTTTTCGAATTACCTGAGATTCCGGATACATTTACATGTGCAGTATCAGGACCTAATAGATACGAAATATCCAAAAAAACAGGAATATATAGACCATCCGTATTCTCTATTATTCCCGCTGGGACCGGATTAGTCATCTCCGGAATACCCAACGCAAATTTTATCTCATCCGCGTTAGCAAACCTTACTGATTTTCCTAGTCCAACAGGCATGTTAACAGGATTTGAACTGACTTCTGATATGGTACTCGTAGCCATCACTACTACCTTGGCCACGATGACCTCTGTAAATGATTCATCTTTCAGTTTGTGTGAGTCTGTTATAAGCAAGTTTGTATCTCCATCATATGCAACAAATGTTTGAGAATATTGCACCATTCCAATGGATTTAGTATGGTGTAAGTGTTCAACAGTAACAAAATCAAAAGGATTAACCACCGTCCCGTGCCCTATGGCAAACCAAAAACTATCTATTGTATTAGGATGTCTATCAGAAGCAACAGTTATTCCTATTTCCATGCCGAAAAGACTACCATCAAAGGTATTATACTTATCTTGAAATGTCCAAAAGCATTTGAGAATTTACGCTAGAAGGATTGTAGTAGTATTGTTAGGTTTCGATCATATAGATCGTATAAATGATTAACATATTGCATAACCTAAATTAATTAATTTACAAATTAATATAATCCATGATGAATTAAAAATAAGAATGAGAAAAATAGATGTAATAGTTGCGCATGAACGGCTAATAGAGATTAATGAAATTATTCACAAACACAAAGTAGGAGGCATGACATTTTATAATATCAAGGGCAGGGGACGTTCAAAACTTGAACCTGTAGACTCTGACAAGGGGATTTTGAGACATACTCCAGAATTCCAAACAAGAATAAAGTGTGAAATCCTGGTGTCAGAGCATATGATCAGGCCAATAGTTGATGAAATATTAAAAGTCATAAATACAGGCTCAGCGCCAGAAGGCAAGATTTTTGTATATGATGTTGTGGAGGCACACGATATAAAAACGAAGGAGTCTGGAGAGGCCGCCTTATAATCTTGCAAAAGCATGTATTTTCTAATTCTTCGATAGTTTCTTTCTATTCGCTCATTAACGCATTTGGGTGAGGTTTGATGAATCCCTATAATATCAGACTGATGACTGACACCAGACCACATCACAAGGGTGGCAATAGAAGAAGGCTTCTCATATGCTGAAAAAGGCGTTGTCAACATAGGAACAGTAGCAGCGATAGTATTTGCTCAATCATGCCTATTCTAATGAAAATATCCTGTATAATAAATGGACTAAATTCGATGTCTACCGTTGGAGCAACTAAAACATTATCAATTGATTTAGATTCTGTTCTCGCTGACACCATGATAGGCTGGACCATGGAGTATAACAAGCTCAAACATACAAACATAACCAAAAGTGAAATAACATATTGGGATATTGGTATGATTCTGCCTCTCTCAGCAGAGGAAATTTCTAAAATATTTAACTACGTTTGGCAACATTGCTGGCGAGATATTCCACCTAATGAGCCAGGACAAAGTGAGATCATAAAAAGAATCCATCGTAGAGGCTATAGAATTTCTATTTTGACTAAAAGGGAGAGGTCAACAGCAGCGTACGTTGCGAAATGATTTGATTATCATGATATTTATTCTGACGATCTTTTTATATGACAATACACCCAAAGCAGAATATCCTTTTGATATCCTGATAGACGACGCTGATAGCATCGCTAATAAGAATATCTTTAATAAGTTGGATGGTGCTTTCCTTATTGACTGTTGGATCTCTAATCCACCCAAAGAAGGCTAGCCGCAATAAATAC
>JBAVTY010000060.1:0-2510 GCA_049696495.1 Candidatus Nitrosopolaris sp. | reverse complement strand
CCAATCCAAGCATTTTACAAAAAGATAGACAGAAGGAGGAAGCAACTACCAGTTGCTATTAATAAATTAAGGTGATTGAATGGGAAATAGAAACATGAGACGAAGCGTTAATAATTTCGGGATACTGCACCCAACTATGATGGCAGCAATCTTAATCAATAACATACGAAGGCGTTAGAAAGTTAAAGAAAAGATGTGATAAGCCTGGTATAGACTGCTACGATTTGGGTTTGCAAGCAGGATTGTTTGATGGATATCAGTATCACGGGAAATTAAGATATTCTGTAAAGGGAGGATGCAATAGAAGATGTTTCAATATGGAACATGCCTCTATCGACAGATCGAGAAGCTAGAATTTTCTAATATCGATTAGCATAGATCAAAAAAAGAAATAAATTGGTTTTGAAGATATACTACCAATACATCGTAGCGAAGATTCAGCTAATAATTGAGCTTATGTCGCTATTGTGGGGATGTGAACCAACATACATTGAAATTGGTCCGTTACTTTCTTCACTTCCAGGATTATTGCCATTTCCATATGCTTGATCGGCTACCGGATTATTCATTACTAGGCGTAGCTGCCGTAATCTTCGGTTGAGTGAAATTTGGATTGCTGCCAATCTTGTCATTACTTGTAACTATCTAAGAATTATTTCCGACGGCTTTTGATAACTGCTGTACATTTCCTATAGGACGAGCAGAGGCATTTGTGCTCTTGGTTGTCTGTGACTGATTAGTCTTCTGATTCTGAGCATTTACTGTTAGGCTTTGCAATGACAATAATGTTGTAGCCGAAAAAAGTGAAATTGTTAGTATTGTCGCTGTTATTAAAATACTCGTAGGATATACTATTTGGGCAGCAATGGCGTACGGTAAACCACGCTTCTATCATATCATCGAAAATATCCTCTGTGTCACGTTTGGAACAAACGCGTAGAGAATTCTAAATGTGATAATGTGATAACTTATGTATAATATATTATGCTACTATCAGTATGAAAGAAAGAAAACAGAAAGAGAAGGAGATAGAGAAGGAGAAGGGGATAGAGAAAGATATAGAGAAAGAGACATTGAAACTAATTACCAAAGTCAAATCCAAAGAAGATAAGGAATTACAAGAATGGGAAGTAGAATCAACAGGTGGGGGAATGGGGGCAGGGGGAGGTTAAACTATTTCTAGATATGCTAAGAGGAGGAAGATACAGGTAAACACTTGGTAATTGCAGTTTTACCGGTATCGGACTTGTAACTTCCTTCCTCGTCTGTATAGCCATCTCCACAATAAACTCTAATACTCCTCTCTGGAATTCGTTTAGATGTCTTAGGCTTCAGCAACAAAAGAAGCCTACCTAGGTGTCAGAATATCGCTTACAGTTGTCAGATTATTATGGTGTCATTTGTGTACCAATGATATCCATAAATCTAATATCTTTGCTAAAGCCAATCGATAAGATTCTTGCATTCACATTGTTTGCTACTTCTTTGTAATCTACACCCTTGCCATCTATCTTTATTTGATATTTTGTATCTGCATTCGAAGCTCCTTTAGAATCTATTACACTTCTTGGCAACTCAATAGTCATGTTTCCCCCATTTCCACCTGGGTCAAGCACTAAAACCAGTGTCGTCTTATCTTTATCCGCCAACATTCCAACAAATTTTCCCCCTTTGATACTGTATTTTATCGGAAAAGTCTTTCCGGTAGGTGATGTAAGAATATATAGATTAGTGAAGCCAGTTCATACCAAGCTTGTAATTAGCAACGATAAGATAGGATCATGTCATAGGACGATTTGCAGCTAGCATATCCATACAGGTTAGCTCAATATAATAATTTCAACAATTTGGAATGAAGAAAGATAACTTTGCGGAACATGTGAGTGAGTGAGTGAATATCAGGACTTTCAGAATATCATAAATACTAATAACAACTATGCTTGCCTTCAAATTTATTTCTGTATATTGTAAGGCCTTATGAAACAGTAGAAAAACAAGGTTTAGTGTAGCTAGCGATGGAAGAGAGACATGTCCTGAGGAAAATGCTAAAGGAGTTTCAAAGACCGGCAAAGATGGAACGAAACAAATTTTGTAGAGGCTAATCAAAGAAATACCTGAAGTCAACAAAATAATAACAATTCGTACGATGCATCTTGCACCAAAGGATGTTTTAGTTACAATCGAAGTAAGCCTGATTGATGGTTTGGACACAGACAAGATAGAAACAGTAATAGATAATATCGAAAAAAAGGTAAAACAAGCTATTCCATATGTTAATCCTGCTAAGGTTTTCGTAGAGCTAGAACGGGATAGAGTCTCTGATCTATATAAAAGAAAAAGATCGAAATAGATTCGGCTTTTCAAGTACAGTTAGTTTAGTTCTCCTAACAAGAGGTAAGCTAACTGTGGTACTTAGATAGGTGACACTTTCAAATACCCACATAGGTGACACTTTTCTGCTTGGTATTATTTCTATCATGCGATCTAACGAATGTTTGTAGAAACATTTC
>JBAVTY010000059.1:0-3761 GCA_049696495.1 Candidatus Nitrosopolaris sp. | reverse complement strand
TGAATCTTTCATTATTAACCCTGGCGAACTTTCCTCTCATATCACGTTCGTTATAGAATCATGCGTATTTGTATTATCTATTGCTCTATATATCACGAGGAATGGAAAGGAGACCTCTACATCGTAGATGTTATTTTTGGTAGCGTTGTAGATGTTGAATCTTTCATTATTAACCCTGGCGAACTTTCCTCTCATATCACGTTCGTTATAGAATCATGCGTATTTGTATTATCTATTGCTCTATATATCACGAGGAATGGAAAGGAGCTGAATTTTCACTTCAGGTTATAGATTCATATTATCAGAAGCACCTACTGGTTTTGGGAAGAGTCGTGTTTCAATGGTAAGTAGTTCATTCGTAAACATCGGTGTAAGTAAATCTTCCTGGTTTTCGATAGTGAGTAGCGTTAGTGGTGGGATTGGCTCATCAAATTTAACTGCCTGTCCTGTTTTACTTCTCGTTTTTATTCTGCCCATACGTTATCCGAATCTCACACGATAATAATATAAAAATAAGAAAATGGTCTGGCGCCATTAGGGAGACGTTATTCTTTCTCTCCTTATGGTCTATTATTGGCAAAAACGCTTGAAGTGTTTTCAAACGTTCTTGCGGTATTGGCAGCTATTCTGGAAAATTCCTTTACATCGTCTTTCTCACGCTGAACAAATGCTTTGTATGCACCGATATTGCGAATAATGTATTGTTTGCTATTCTACTTGTAGCAATCACGTTATCTGCACAATTGCTAACTGTTCTTGCATAGATCTCCGCTACTCTTCGTCGAGATGCCCAATTATTCCAAAATGCGCCATGTTTCTGTTCCCATTTTAATCCAAATATCATTTCCTTCTAATGGATTTTGCAGATTCCTGATTTCTAAGACGCATAACAGACTGATTTCTGAGCCACCAGGCAGACCTATGAGAAGTAATAAACTATGTGTATAACAATTAAGATGATCACATGACAAAACGTTTTTGCTAGAAATGGCAAAAAAATGTCTCAATAACATAAATTTATAAATTCATCAAGTCACTTCGCATTTGCTTTCTCTGTTTAAACACCTTTGTAGTCATACGCAATTATGTTATGCCGCGGGAGAGGAGAAAATTGAAGAAAAATAACCTATATCTAGATTAGTGTGCATGTTATACTCAATATGTCAAAAGAATCGACTCAGACTATACCGCAAGAAGCAACGAGATTAAAGAAATTAACAAAAGTGAGTGCTCGTTATCTGGAGATGGATGCATTCAGTGACTCTGATCACCATACAGGATATTTCTGTTATAACTGCATATACTTTATGAAGCCACGCCATTGCGCTATTGTTACTGATGAGGGAGAAGATGTGAAAGGTAGAACTTCGAGCGTTATTGCCCCACATGGAATTTGTGCCTTATGGGAACCCAATGAAAAAGAAATCAAGTAGAGATAATATGCATTCAGTAGAACTATCGTACGTTAATGTGGACTACTTTATTGAACCATAATACTTGTGAGCCTAGGAACTAAAAAAAGGATTATAAAGATAACAAAGAACTAGAATCTCCTGGCGGCGAAGCGAGTGCTGATTATATGATAGGATCTGCGGGAGGACAAAAGAGTGGTGCTGGCGGTACTACCAGAGAACAACAATTTGAAACTGCGGTAACCCAGACAGTTTCAGGTGATAAAATACCATCAAGCAGTAGCCAAAAATATGTTGCCTCCACTACAAGTGAGATACCGCAGCAACAACAAAGAGAGCAGCGACAGTTAGTCAATAGAGTTTTAGATGAAACCAGGGATAATATTAGAAGATCCATAATGTGCTACCCGATACATCTCCGATAATGTGCTATTCGCTTTGCATCATCGATTCGCATGGTCATACATACGGAGCCCAACTACTGTAAACGTCTGTTATCATAGAGTATAACAAATCTGGCTTTTTCGGCTGCCAAACTCCCCGGCTATCTCCGTGATTGCTTGGGTCTCAATTCCACCTTTCAGAAAGGAATCAAGCTTCGCTGAGCTAGCAGTACATCTGAGTAGATTCTTTCTACTTTCTAAAATCTCCGCTATACAAAGTCTTCGGAAGGAAGTCCGGAATCAGGCTTCCTTTGCTTTCGTCACAAGTTCAAGCGTAACGTGCTCGTCAGTCCCTGTTGCCGTGCCGCCACCAATATCAATGAGATAAAGAAATCGCCAAGTCAAGCGAAAGTTTGGGATATGCTTGTGTTGCGTATCTTGCGGCCATTGTTATAATGTGGAGCTCTCTTTTAGGACAAGGAGAGAGAGGGCTTACAAAACATATACTCGGAGAGGAGAATGTGGCGCCTGATAATGTAAAGGATTAAAATAAACTGCCTGACAAACATGCGGGTTAAGTTATGATCGTATTGAATGGTTCTTATTTCTAATTGACATTTGCTGTGGGTTTAAGTTGTCCTGAATCTATAAGAGACTGAATTAGTAATTCGAATCTTTCCTGTCTCTTCTTTAGATCTGTTATTTCATCTTTCTTCCGCTTTTGTGATTGTAGTGCCTCCTGATATCCTTCATAACTCATAATCACTCTGCATTTTGAACAGAACTAGCATCCTGGGTATTACCTTCATTACAGTTAGGACATATTTTGGGATTTAGGGTATCTACAGAGTTGTTCTTTGTAACTATGCCGTAGGCTTCCAACAGACTTTCACATGACTCGTTTCCAAAGTAGTGTATATACTTTTCAGCCATCCCACTATTAATCGACCAACCGGCATATTGCTTGAGTGTGCTGGCCTTTAGTTTAGTTGATTTCTCGGTAAGGCCAGTGTGTCTAGGGATATATGGATTAAATGGCTTGGCAAGCAGGGTCCTCAGCGCCAAGTATGAGGGCGAACCCCCGCTGCTTCCCATGATAGACGTTGGATCTTCTAAGACGAGACGTTCGATCTACCGCTCCTTGTATCTTCTAAGCTTAGTAAATATTTGATATCGTTTAAGGTCCAAGCATGTGCATACTTCGATCAAGGACAACTAGGAAAAATGGCGTTGGAGCGGGTTGGCCTTGCTCCATGCCAATTGTTCTACTTCTTTTTCGCTGCCTTTACAGGCTTCTTCGCTTTTGCTTTCTTAACCATTTTTAATATGAAAATATACTTTATTGCTTTATAAATTTATGCTGGTAGATTTATCATACTTACCTTTTACAATTTCAAATGACGGGCGTTATATTTGACTGGCATTAGTATTAGAGTGCGAATGGATAGACTGCATTACGAGGAGAAGACTGAATTATAACATGTGACATGGTTCCTTCTATAGCGGCAGACTTGTATTACGTAAACCAATATTATTAATCAGGATACTGCTTGTCTGGTCATAAAAAAATAAGACGGGACTTAGTCCCGCCATGGGAATGGAGCCGAAGCCACAGCCGAAGGCACGACAACCGCCCCAGTCGCCACAGTCCATCTCTGTTCCCGTACTGGACAGAGAGGTTTACGTCGCAAGCCGTCTCTGTAAAACTGTAAAATTGATGGTAAGTCAGCTACCTAGCGGTCGAGTTGCTAAAAAGGAACCAGAAAACTTTTGCTCATTCAAGATATTTGAAATCATTCCGTAAGACTATTCGATAGCGTGCTTTTCCTGATTCAAGACGTGCTAATGCCTCATTAACACGTGAAAGTGGAAATTCTTCTATGATTGGCTCAATGGCATGACGATTGCAAAAATCAAGCATCATAAGAATCTCTGCAGGATCTCCTATAGGTGAACCACCGATAGA
>JBAVTY010000058.1:0-4003 GCA_049696495.1 Candidatus Nitrosopolaris sp. | reverse complement strand
ATATCAATTCAAGAAGGGCCTCAGATCCGCTTTTTGTTTCTCCTTTGGGGAAGATGAGATGAAATGATTTGTAACGTTGATGGACAGGAATCTTATCAAGTAACCCTTCTTGATCGGCTTTGGTTAGTGAGATAAAATCTATTTTTTCGAATTTGTCAAGCAAATCGACTACATGTCTGAATCTAGTACATGGGCCGCAATTCGCATCATATGCCAATATGTACTTTGAAGACAAGGATCCAGTTTGCATGTATTTCCGCGCCAGACAAAGAATATTCTGGGGTATTACATAAAAAGCAATTGAAAATTTCTTTTATGTAGAAACTGTCAGAGGTTATTGATCACTTCAGACCTAGCGACGGGGGATATGGTATAGGTATAATTTCTTCCTTAGCAAAAGGGAGAAAAAGCCATGTCTATATAAAGAATGATAATGACGGCGGTGTTTCTTGATAATTTGGCACCTTATTCGGCCTGTATTCCTGCAGTACAGTTCGATCTGTTGTGGTGGTGATGAACCCGTATATTTCATGCATAGGAATAAATTTGATGGAGGGTATATACCGTGGTACTGACGCAATGATAAAAACAAGACCGTGATAATTAACGAAATATCGGTGCAGTACAATCGAAGTCATCAAAATCGTTAACAAGAAACGAAACTATCAAAGGTCGATTCTATTTATACTTAAATGCTGATGACAAATTGATCCCCGGGGATATCTTGTCTATATTTGGGACCAGGCTGAACGCATTTAGATTAGTAGTATTTGTCAGGCAAATCTAAAATTTTGTCTATAGGAGATTAGATCAACCTCTATTCTCGACAAATTTTCCTTTAAGTATAAAGGCAACAATCGACGTTCCAACAAAAGTAGCAGACCAATACAGCCATAGATTTCCTAATGTATCGTTATTTGTGACTTTTGCATTTGATTCTCTTTTAGATGTCATCTGTAAGTAATGATGCGACGTAAACGAATAAGCGTTAAACGTAAAAATAATGATGCAGATAACCAGAAAAAATGAAATCCTATCTGTTATTCCTGCAGCATCAGATAGGCAGTCACGTACTAGAGGCCATATTCTTGACACCGCGCACGTCCTGCGTCGGTTTATCTGACATTTCTCTCGCTATCTAGAAATTCGAACGGTTCATTACCTCTATTTTCCAGCCTATGTCCTCTAAGGCCAAGGATCACACGTTCTAAACTGAATGCACCTAATACTGCTTCTTGTATTAGTTGTGTCGGAAAAACGTTATGCGGTCGACTTGGATCTATATTCATACCGCGATTGTCTTCGTCGTCTCTTCTGCACAGTTCCTTCATAAAATTGTTGATTATTATCCTGTCATCTCTCTCAGGATCATCGATACTTACTTCGGGCATAACCTGTCGTGGCATAATCAGAATATTAAATGTAGCTTGAACTAGGGAAGCCCAAGAGAAAATGTGATACAAATGGCGCAGGTCAACGATTAAGAAATCTGGGAAATCAGAAATAGGACTAGTCAATCCGCATTATCTTTTCTCTTTTTTATTCTTCAATTTCATACAAGCCGCCTAAGCGTATTTACTTGGATATAATCTTGGGTATGGTTGGCACGTTCACGCTGTATGTGACTAAATCCCCATTTTTCACGGTTATAATCGATTAGTTTAGCTAAATGATAAATGACAAAGATAACCTGTTTCAAATTCTGTGAAATTTCTTCCTAGTAAATAGAAGCTGGGATTTGACGTATGAAAGTGGTTGAATCAGTATTCATTATATCTTCCATTTTTTTAAAACTAAACGACAGCATTCTATAAACTGGGATTCCTCGTCTTAAACATGCACTATCAATAGGAAAAAGTGCAATTTATAAGAGGTTATCCTGTTTGTATTCCAGTGGAATTATATTATTAAACCAATCCGCACAATGGATTCAATTGAATTTTCATATACGTCCCATTAAAATCAAATACTAATCTTGGAAGCAAAGGAGGATTGAAGCAGACGAAAAAAGAGAGAAATTGCTGGATTAAAAGAGAAATAAGACGTAGATATTGTATTATGAAAAGATCTGTCATCAAATAAATTATTATTTTTTTGAGAAATAGAATCTTTTTAATATAAATAAGTGATTTTATTCAATATATTGATGTATTTGTAAAGTTTTTTAAATTATTCTATTTATCGCAAACAGAGGATAGGATTGCTAGGTCTTATGACAACCATTTTATACACCTTATTTATCTTGCATAACAGGTTGCATTGCCATGGAAGCGTATTGCGTTAAATGTAAGTCAAAAAGAGAAATGAGAGACGAGAAAAAGGTCACAATGAAAAATGGAAAGCCAGCCACACAGGGGATTTGTACTGTGTGCGGGACAAAGATGTTCAAGATAGGCAAGTGATCTCATCAATCAATTTTTATTATCATCGCTCCTTAACGAATGGTTTTGATAGGCAGGTACATCATTCTAATATATTGTTTCTATTTATTTAAAATCTCGAGGCATGCCATAATATGTCTCGATAGATTTTTGCTTGAAATAGCATTAAGTACTAAAAATACAAACTTCATTGTATGATGTAGCTGTTATTACTAAGCTTACTGTAGTCCTTTTCATTAAACTCAATAGACCTATTTTGTGGCCTGTAGTGTTTTTTATCTTCCTAACGACTTTTGAAAGGTTTAATTTTTTGTCAACTCTGACTTAGAGATAACTATTTTCTAGCGACGCCGTTAGGTATATTGGAAATCGGTCATTATATTGGAAATTGGTCAACTGACATACGTCTGTACTGAATGCTCAGCACTTCACAAGAAAATATGGCGCTATGAGACACAACCATAAGATATACAACAGCAGAGACCAGACTTGACTGTTGAGTGGGAAGAGCGTCAGGCAATACATAGCTATCCGAATTAGCATAAGTTTTCTAACTAATACTTGCAAGGAGATATCTTCTCATATTCGGATTGAAACGTTTTGTTCTGAAATATTGGGTTATTTTATTCCTGAACTGCGTGAATGATTGATAATATTTGGAGGCAAGCAGATCATTCTTTGATATGTTCCAACACGTCTCTAAGACCATGAATTCTGGTGAAGCTGTTGGTAACCATATAGGTATCAAAACATCTTTATGCTTTTCAAAATAATGTCTGACTTTTTGTGATTTGTAATGTTGTGAAGCTTTATCCAGAAACAGATAACATACCTTTCGTGTACATCTGAACCAATTCGTTTGGATGTTTCATTTCAAAGCGTTTGTATTTTCTTTTTAGCTTGACAGAAAGTACATTGAGCTTGTGTCTCTTCAAAAGATTGTAAATGGTTTTTCTGCCTAAGCTAACTCCGTACTTTCTCTTTAATCTGAACCTTATTCTCATCGGACCAAACCTATTATTTAGTCTCAGTTCAAGAACAAGCTTTTCCAGTTCTTCAGTTACCTTCAGATTTTTGATATTATGTGGTTTTCTTGATTGGTTTTTTAATCCATCTGTGCCGTATGTATCATATCGTCTCTTCCATTTGTACCATGTTTCTCTCGAGACTCCAAACGCGATGCAAACATCCGATACAGTCTTACCTGAACGTTCAGGTTCAATTATCATTCTGTACCTATTTTCTATTATATCCACTTGTTATTACACTCCAAGACTGGAGTGTCAACTATGTTAGGAAGCTAAAATGTCAAACATGTATGGAAGCAGCACATTTAACAGAAGACGGCCAATACATACTTGGTTCTTTCTCCTTGATCTGGCAAAAACCTGGCGATGTCCAGTCAGAAGTTGGTAGAGGTTCGAGTCCTTTAGTCTCTATTTCTTTTTGATTGCATAGCCATCGAAAAAAATATTTTATTCGTTGTAAGTAATCGTTCCAGGTTCTAATCCACCTTTTGTCAGAATCGTTCTCCGGAAGAAGAAATGACGCGGCATTATAGAAGGTAAGTGTTAAGTGTACTAATCTCATATTTTTAAATCTAGTACTAAGATAAGACAATA
>JBAVTY010000057.1:0-9308 GCA_049696495.1 Candidatus Nitrosopolaris sp. | reverse complement strand
TATGTTAGGTTTGTCGTAAATACTTGATTATAATTTCGTTTCATACAATATGAAATACAGAAGTAGAACCGAGATTGTTAGATCAATTTTAGAGGCCGCTAGTGTCAGTGAAGGAACAAACAGAACAAAGCTAATGTACAAATCCTATCTAGCTTATGGTCAGCTGAAAGACCACTTGAGAACCCTACAGGAAAATGCGTTGATTGATTACGAGGCAAGAGGGCGGTGTTACAGAATAACAGAGAAAGGCATACGATTATTGCAGTTGCTGAATAAAATGGAAGAATTCACTCCTATTAATTACGTCAATATAAAAAGTTAAGTTGAAAATAGTTATTGCTTGTCGCAATTACGTCACGTTATTAAAAATATGAGTTATCTCGCTCCATCTTTGTTATTAGATAATCTTATATGTTTTCTAAGAAAATACTCGTGATCAGTCCATGTACTTGACGTTTATATTAATACAACTATTTACCGGATGCTTCCCGTTAATTAATTCATGAATATAGTGGGACAAGTGAAATTGATATTATATTGGATGAAATGGTAGAGACTAGGAAAAGAAAAGGACCTCTAGCTCAATCCGGTAGGAGTTAACAGAATCTAGGTGGGATGATAATATTATGGCGACCGTCTGGTCACGGCAGGGTCAGAGTACATGATAAATCGTGACTACCTCCACAGCACAACTTTTGGAATTCCTCTATATTTGATTAGACAACAGAGCAGTCAGAATCTGTCTTTTGTTCGCCTTTCCTGCAAGAATCGATTTAACTTGTCAGTCGTTGTGATGAAATCTCTTTGAAGAGATCAGGATATTCTCTTTTAACTCGTTCCTCTGGTGTCCTAAGTTCTTCCCTATATTCGTCTACCATTATTCCCAGTAGTTGCGGTCTTATATAAGATATTTAGAAGAAGGGTGGCATTATCACCTTGAAATAACTGTCTGCGAAGTAATGATTAGCGATATAATGTGCATACGCAGAGCAAAGACGGACTGACCGGACCTTGTCATCTAATAAATATCAGTTTCCTATATCACTAACATCTCGTCTTTTAGTTTGGCCTTGTAATCTTAAGTTCAGGTTATTACTTGGTTTCGTTCTTCGGTTATACTTAATTCTACATCTATTATGTTATATAGTCATCTAATAAGTCAGATTTAATACTGTCCTTATCAATTATTAATGCATACAGTGAGATGAGAAAATATGAGATGTGTAGAATGTTTGTCGTTGCTTCATTACTCGACAAACGGAATGCTTTGTCGTGCTTGTGGTAGATTAGAACCACATAACCATAGAAAGAAACTTTACTGTGTAAAATGTTTTGCACCGTTAGATGATATTGAAAAATACGACTTATGGTGCAAAGAGTGTTTAATGAGTGTCATGAACAAATAATGCAGGTTTTTCGGCGCCGTTGCTATAAATACCACCTTATAAAGCGACTGGTAATATGGGATAATGATGCAACATTCTTGGATTTAAACTCACGAGATTCAAAATGAAATCCTTAATCCTCGGAAAAAGGATAACCATCTTTTAGAAGGACAGCTAAACTGCTAATCCGTTTGAAATTGACTGTCATAGTCATACAAATGCAATTCGCAGGGTCACACGCCTGGATCTTATTGGCCGAGGAAATTGAATATTGTAAAACCTTTTAGAGGCTGCAGAAACAATTCTTGGTTATTTTGACATTAACTAGACGGTACTTTCATAATCCGCATAGAAATGGTGCTTCATCTTCTTCGCATACGCAGGTCATCGTGTTGGTCATTTTAACAATCCCCAATTCTTGTTTCGACATCTACTTAACTCATTGAAACAAACACTACATATTGTTTTCAAATCTTCTGTTTCCTAACTTTTGCATCGACTGTTCACAAATTATTATTTCTTTTTGTCCGACCGACATCTTTCCTTTCCTTCTCGAAGACCACCTCCTCCATTCGTAAAAGCATTGAAGTCAGAGGTTCTAAATAGAAGTTCTAGAGGAAAAGGTTTACATGAAATCGATCGAAGAGATATAGCGATTTGATCGGAGGGCTATACTGATTAACGTAATTTTGCATGATGGTATTTGCTAAATTACTCGTAAAATTGCCGTATACACTTGACGAACTTATGTTAGCGGGTATAATCAAGGAATACAAAACATCTCTTTTTTTAGGACGCTGAATCATGCTGCATCTATGAATGCAAAAGGGAAGAATAAATATTTTGAGCACAAAATTTGTGACCGATTCTAATTGTTTTACTGACTATAGCTGCGATGCCTGTAATATCGACAAACGCAGTTGCTTTGATTAATGTTCTACACGTGACTATTTTAGAATTATAGCAGTAGCTCATAGATTGCAGTATTTTTTGGGCTGGATGTGAAAAAAAGATCATGAAGTGTGTTCCCATTCTTTGTTAGCTTATTTTACGATTATTAATTGTAATAGCAGTAGAGTTAAGTAACGAGCTGCACAAACAAAATATACGAGCAATGGCTGCCTCGTTATGAAGAGAAAATTATGAAGGACCACACAACTTTAACTTTCATTGCGGCCTTTGTGATGTTTGCAGCGGTAGGAATGGTAGTACTAGCGCCCCAGGAAGTAAATGCCCAATTGCCGGATAACAATGCAATAACAAGATACTCTCAAGCATTAGTGAACAAGCTTTGTCAAGACAATCCGTTCCGATCTCATGAGATTCCTCCGATCGTCATCCCAGGGATCACTTCAGGCAAAAACGGTGGTATAGCTGTATATGGGAATGCTAACGCCACTGGACACGGACAAAACGGCCCCATCTCCATAGGCGGCGGTTATAATGATAAGAGCGGCACCGCCCGTCCATACAATGCTAATCTTCCAAGCCGAGGCGGAAATGGAGGTATTGCGCTCTGTGGCACAGCTAATGGCGAAAACGCTACAAATGGCGGATAAAAATTACAAACACAAAACACAGAATCAGACATCCACTGAAATGAAAAAAAATATACCGTTTCGCGTTCTAATTATCGGGGATCAATAATTAGTGCTTTGATTCTGTCATATCAACGAAACTGCTCAGACTCTTACTACAATTTATGGTATCGACATTAAGGTCGACATGCAAAGAACATAAATAAAAATGAAGCGCAATCATCTTCCTGCGCTAAAACATAAAAGTTTTTTGTTAACTTTTTGGAACACGAACGTCGGTGCAGCCGGTTTGACATTGTGCATATCCACCGTTCGCATCGCCCCCATGACCGCCATTGGCATCTCCGCCATTTGCAAACCCAAAAACAGCAATTCCTCCGACTCCGCCAATACCACCATTACCAGCATATCCCCCGGTTCCTCCTACTCCGCCAGATGCGCTTCCTGCCATTACAGGGGCTGGTACTGCAACTGCCAGCGTAACTAATGTCATGACGCTAGCCATCGTCGCTGTTAAAATCACAGATGTTTTCCTATTCATAATCCTTAGTATGATCTTCAGATAACTTAATTTATTAAAGATGAGAAGAATTATTCTTACTAGCGGCTGCACAGTTGATTTACCTAGGATGAAGATGTAATTAGATATCAGTAGATGAATATACATACATAGCTCATCTAATAATATTAACTACACCGAAAATCCATAGTTATTTGGAAATTCGAATTAAGAGTCGTTGTTTAGATTTAAAATATGGCACTTGGTTCAACCACTTCACTACCATCTTTATCCATTTGTTAAGGAACCTTGTTGCTTTGTAATCAATTCAGTTTTAGTCAAATTAAGAATAATAAACGTGCTCGTAACTATTCATAAACAGTGGTATAGTGTGACGTGACGAGACAGGTGCAGTTGTTTCTTGACAGGGCGACTCGGAACGGAAGTTATATCGTGACCTGAAGAAACAAATAGAGAAACAATGGGATCCGACATTGAGCGACAAGAGGCTCGAGTTAAAGACTATAATAGAAAAAAGATGCATTGAGTTTGGCGATTTCACATTATCAAGTGGTACTAAAAGTAACTACCATTACAATTTGAAAAATATATTGTTAGATGGCTCGTGTATGATTCTGCTTGGAGATTTATTGTTGGAGGAGCTGTCAAAGTTTGACCCAACTCCTAAATCGGTAGGTGGTTTGGAAACCAGCGCAATTTCGATAGCGTCTGCGGTCTCCATAAGGAGCTATAACAAATACACCATCGGAATGACGGGACAAAAAGAAGATTGAGGGAGAACTCAAGACGCCAGCTGTAATAGTAGACGATCTTATGACGAAGGGAGAAAGTATGATACAAGCAATGGAAGCGGTAAGAAAGGAAGGAGTTCAAGTGGCCGATGTATGTTGTGTAATTGACAGAGAAGACCCAGAAAACCTCCTGAAACAAAATAACATAACATATTCTTCTTTGTTTACACATTCCGATTTTGAGGAATATATTTGGCGGGTTAACCATCCCACCAAGAGAAATCTTTAATCCCCCTCGAGGTTACAAAGAATGCTTGTGCGCTTGCTTCTAATGGACCCGCTGCTGACATGTGAACACATCCCCAGCAGAGGGAGATTGTAGCTTAACATTCCTTCATAGCCTTATTGCATACAAATGAAGGAGATTGGTTACAACTGAAGGAGTTTGGCTGACGCGGCCAAACGTATATACTACATAGCGGACACAGAATAGGACCTATGCCAACCGACTGACGACCAAAATTTCATTCAGTACCCAATTCAGCGTCTCTATTTCTATCTTAAGGTTCTCCATATATGCTCTGTTGTGAGTCGGATGCATATCGTTTTTTGCTTGTTGAATTTTATCCTTAACTTTTTGTTTCAGCTGCCGCAATTTACTCATATAGCATCGAGGTACTTTCGGAAATATATATAACATATTTACAGATTGACACACTAACTCGTTATGATGTAGACGTGACAATGTGTACTAGTAGAAACGGGTGATCAATACGCCAAAAAAGGAACAAATTGTCATTACTTAACAGTTTCTTACCGACTTTGCTTTTCATTATTGTTAAGAAATCTAAGAGTAAACAAGTAAGTAGCAACCAGCAACCAGCAACCAGTAACTTTATAGCTTGGTGGTACGATATATATCACTTATATGCAAAGTAACACGGCCGCTGATAAGATGGAGAAACGTCTACATCTCCGATTGGTGTGATCCGCACTGTTGAAGCTTGGACCGCGCGACCAACCTGCACAGGTCTCAACGACTTCATTTTTTTGTTTTTCTTTGTTTCAACTTCGGCAAAACTTTGGCCGACACTTCTATAAATTGCTCTTCGGTATATGGCGGCATGTAAGCGTCGAAACCTGGATTGCAAAGGTCTTGATAGTCTTGTGATTTCATTGCATGTTCCAAATACTTTTGCTCCCTTGATTTTGAAATCATACTGTTTACGCAATTGGCCCACTTTCCATGAAATTGAGCAGCTTGTCTTGAAACTGTTTGGGCATCTTGTGTTCATAGAACATTATTTTCCAGCTAACGAGGATGGAATTTGTGAGGAAGATTTTACCAACCAAGTAGCTGTAATGAGCAGCCAAACAAAATTGTCTTGACCGGAATCTAGAACTGGTACCATTTATAAGAGATAATACTATAATATTTTTAACACACACCGGAAAACAGAAAAGCCTTGACGACCAAACCATATATCATAATTGTGGTTGTGTTATAGTCGCAGCGTTGACATCAGCTAGCGTTGTGTATATGGCAAGCGCACAACAATCGCAAACATCTGGTTCTAAATTTGGAACAATCGCTAGCCTACAAAACGGTAAGGACGGGAAGCCGGAATGGATACTTTCAGGTGCATGGGAATTTAGGAGTATTAATTCAAGTACTCCAACATTCAATGCTACCTTCAATATGGTAATGCTTGATGGCAATGCACCGCATAAACATACTATAACGGATTTCAAGATGATAGGGGGTCCAACGAAAAATGGCACGGCGACTATATCGTTGAAAAAAGGGCCAGTGAGTAGTGTGCCAATTTCCATAAAACTAATGGGACCTATAGCCATGAGCCTGTGGATCGATCCAACTAAGACTGAAAATCACTTCGGAAATACGCCGATTTACGGAGTACGGCATGGCATGTCGATACAGATGAAGTAGTACGCTAACAACACGAACTGCAATAGATCCTCTTTTTTTAGCCAACTTATTTCTGCAAAAATCATCGTTTCTCAATGTGCGCCTTCGGTCTAAATATCGGGCCATCTGTTTTTCATAAAATCTGGATTATGATGTTATATGTGTTAATTGTGATCATTACCGGTCAGAATGGAAATATTACATTTCCAGATATGCATTTGCAGTGGCTGGAGTTGTAGTGGCTGCAGCTGTTGATGTTGTTGTGGCGGCTGCAGCTGCCGTCGTATTGGTAGCTAAAGCATAAACACGATAGTTACAGGAAGAATACGTAACAAACGCATTTACCAAGATTAAGCTAGCGAGAATGATGGCAATAGAGTGTTGTACCTTTTTCATCTTTTCTATTTGCTCTCTCAACTAGTATGTTTTCATTACTATGCTCTATTAATTTTAATGTTTTTAGATTTTTAATGGACCCGTATTTTTGAATCCTTTTGTATGTAGAACTTATAGGAAGTTCGCTTTCTTCGCAAATCTGAGATAATGTTTTTGCAAATTTCATGGTAGATGCAATTATTCGATAAATATTCGGATCGACAAGTTCCTTCAATACAAGCATTTTAGGTCATCATGACAGCTAGTAAGATCCATCATCATTAGTGGCACCTAATTATGTTACCCAAAATATTTAAATTATCTTTTTCTATTCTATCATAAATGGTTAGAATCCTATTCGACTGGAGAAACATAATATCGCCTACAGCCGAATAGGAAGTTGGTGGTGTTTTCCATGTAACTTTTCGGTTTTATGTCTAACAAAATTACAAGACCAGAAACGTATGTACGTGTAGTGTACGCACTAGTATAAAAGGCAGAGTTCCTCGTTTAAGGAATCCGCATTTGTAGACAACTATCGTTTTAGACTAAACAATGGCAGATATAAGACTGTTTCTATTTTCTTACATGAGACTACATTAAAAACAACGTTGACTCCGAACGGTATATTGGAAATTCTGATTTCACATAATGGACAGAGATTCGGAAAAAGTTGAGATATTTCGCAAAATTTAACCGTACTTGACATTTCTGAATATACCACACCTGGAAAGACAAGGGCCAGATATACAAAGTAAGGTAGACGAATTAGAAGCACTAAACCAATCAATTAGATATCGAGACAAAGCCGCAGCTTACCTTGAGAAAATAATGAAAATCCTCCGAAATGAGAAGTACCTCAAAGTTGAGAAGAGAGCAATGAATATCTGGGATCTGTTCAAGAAAATAATCAGTGACGAGGAACATGAAGGTGGGAAGAACACACATATCTTCGTCAATGTCTCCACAGGAAGCAAGCCTCTATTACTGGAACTATGGCTTGTATGATATGGAAAGGTACTCCATACTACGCACATATTGAATACAACGATAAAGCAGATCCTGAGGACGGTCTTCCAGACCAGGATGTTAAAGCTATAGATGAAATTCCAGCGTATTCTATCAACAAGCCCACAGATGACTCTCTTGCTATCCTAAAAATACTAAGTAGCGCTAGAGAACCACAAAAAATGATGAAGAAAAACGGGCTCTTAGAACAGGAAGCAGGACTGATAGATAAAAACCTATCAGGCGCGACGAAACACAGCAAACTTAAGGGTTTGCTCAATCCTATAAGCATTGCCGGAGGATTAGACAATCCGTTGGTGGAAGTGGAGTACAAAGGAAGACAAAGTAACGTTATTCTTACTACTCAGGGTGAAAGTACGATGAAAATATTTGGGGAATGACTCACATCCTCTCGAACAGCACCTCCATCAAAATTGACAAAAGGTAAGATCTAAGCGAAGTAAATCACAACTGAAATATTCCCAGGTTACAGAGTATCTAGACAGGAGGAATATTTACTATGACACTCGACTCTATCTTGAAAAACCTCGACCCCGTCATCTCAAACACGCTCGATAGAGCTTTGAGCAACAAGGAAATTTCTGTGGATCAGGCAACAAATGGAAAGCTCAATAAATATCTAAGAATGGTGAAACACCACTATTAGTAGCAATAAACCCACCAGCATTAGCAAAAGCTGACGTTGGACTAGCAATGAACAGCGGAACTGCTACCCTATATTTATTATGAAATGGAGTACGATGACGACTTAATCTAATATGATTAATGGAAGATGCAAAAACAAAGACCATATGATATGATCTCCGCTCAATATTGTTGTCACTGTCATGCTTCAAATTACTACTGTCATTGTCACTTTTGCTCAAAAAATAGATATAAGAGCTTTCAAGTATTAATACTCGTTTTGCTCTACCATTTTCAATGATGCCTTTTGGTGTAGATGTCCTCGGAACCCTTAGCGAAAAGTTAAAGCAGCTAACGGACGAAGCTAAAGATCACCATAGTTCGTTTACTGATTTAACGAAACTATACAAGGAGGAGAAGATTAATGAAAAAGATTTCTTTTCTAAGATTCTCAATTATGTTGTCACGACCTCAGCTCTGACTTTCCTTATGGTTAGGGTAATATTGGAATTGAGATCCGCGTTGGAAAAAGGTACGACGATAAAAGATGTTACTGGCGGAGCGACATCTTCGTCTTCAGCTTCCCAAACGGGAGGTTTCGGGATTAGCAGCTTTATATCTTCTGTCGGCAATGTAGGTCAAGAGCATACTGTGCCTGCATCTCGGAATGAAGATGTGTTACTTCCCTCGACGATTACGCCATCTAGGACCTGTAAAGAGTGCGGAACGGTACTTCCAATCCAGGCAAAATTCTGCAGTAAGTGCGGCAACGCTCAGGAAAATACCTCGTGATCTCACGTACTCCTTATAACTGGGCACATATATGCAGCCAACATTTTTTAACAGTACACGAGTAGGTAACCAAAATTGTTACCTATCGTTGTGTAAATACAACATGATAATGGTAAGATTTCGGATGTCTTTGTTATAATTGGTCTGAAATCTATGGTATTATGTCTAGTAGGAGCACATCTGATCTTAATTGTACAAATTATCTGTTGTAGTACATCAGCTGTTAATGATAGTTTAATGTATTTTCTTCTCCTAAGTTTTGCTCTTTCTGTATAGTATTGTGAAGCATGAGTTGCTTTGAACCCAGAAGAGTCTATTCCAACGAATAGTTGTCCTATTTTTGTAAGAATTATAAATGATGAAATTATCTTTCCTAGTATGGTT
>JBAVTY010000056.1:0-3881 GCA_049696495.1 Candidatus Nitrosopolaris sp. | reverse complement strand
AGTCAGACGTATGTGCAAATAGGTTCTATCAATACATTGAAGAACTAAAAGACCAGGTATCCGAGTACCTTGACAAGCAATTTGGAAGATGGTGCTAAAATGACATTTGCTATGACACTTGACTTATCTCATAACAACAACACCACAGATTTTAGCCTAAAAACTCCTGATGGAAAACAGGTATCTTTAGAATCATTCAAAGGAAAACCTCTTGTCCTTTGGTTTATGGCTACATGGTGTCCGACATGTGTAGGACAGGCTGGTGCAATCAAGCAAGTCTCGTCAGAATATGCTAAGAAGCTTAATGTCCTTGTAATAGATTTATGGGCTACACAAAACATAGGACAGAGTGCTCAAGGTTTTAAATCAGAGACTGTAAGCGACTTGCAGGCCTTTATTGCAAAGTATGGTAGTCCACAATGGAATGCTGCTCTTGACACTGACACCGTGGCTATCAAGTATGGAATTACCCGGGTTGACTCTACAGTCGTTGTTGATGGTAATGGAAAGATAGTGTTCACGAATCTTGGTCCTTCTGGTTATCAACCACTAAAAGATGCTTTAACAAAATTAGTGGTATAGGACAATGTTAGGATAGACTGAGTACTCGGGTATGCGTATGGATGCGGTGATAATTGGATTTGCATTCAGTGCTGGCGCGGTGGCTTTTCTTAATCCATGTGGCTTTGCTATGCTTCCAACATATGTTTCGTATTTTGTAGAAAGTAATACTCAAAATATCATTACCGCAAGTAGTAATTCACGATTGATTTTAATGAAAAGGCTTGCCAGAGCAGGATCAGTAGGCCTTCTCGTCACTGCAGCCTTTATTGTCACTTTTGGATTAACTGGTATCGCAATCTCTTCACTTGGAATTGGGATTGCAAAATTTCTTCCTTGGATTGCCCTTTCCAGCGGTATTGTGATAATTGGAATTGGAGTTGCAAAAGCATTCGGAAAAACGATGCGACTAAATATTCCTTCCCCAAGAGGATTCTTTTACAGCGTTCATGGCAGTCGTAGCAGTAATGATGGGAAGGAGATAGGTTATCCAAGCTTTTTTTTATTCGGAATGGGATATTCTATTGCTTCACTCAGCTGTACCCTTCCACTTTTCTTGCTTGTTGTTTTCCAAGGTTTGTCAACAGGAGGCATAACGGAAGGTTCTATTGTATTTTTGACCTATGCTTTAGGAATGGGAAGTGTAATGATTGCAATTTCTATTGCAATAAGTGCATCAAACCAGACATTTGTGAGATATTTAAGGAAACTTGCTCCAAAAATGAATATTATGACGAGTCTAGTTTTGATACTTGCTGGAAGTTATTTGATTTACTATAATCTAGTTATCGGGAAACTATTAGCTTGATGCATGCAACAGAGCTTGTTTGCGTACCATGCATTGTCATGAATTTGCGGGTTGGATGAAATATTAAGCGTTGTCTTAAAAATAGGAGGGTTGATTTAGACCATGCCTGAAGCAAGTTATGTTATATGACAAGAGGAGTTGGGAAAAGAAGAATTTCTCGATCTATTCTGTTTGTAAAGTTCCATCACGTATTGTTCTTTTTCTCTCCTTTGCTATTTCCTGCTGTTTGCAGTTTGTTGACCACATCGATTTCTTTGGGTAAATTTACAAATTCTGACGGTTGGATAAACTATCCAATCGTTTATATTATCTGGTGACCCATTTCGGTAGGCGACGAAAAGGGCATTCCAGACCTTTAAGTTGTCACCCCGAGACAAGACTGGCGGATGATAAGGCAAATAACAGCCTTATCATTCCCATAACTTTTAATAAATATTATTTCTATTTTTTTGCACTTTTAAATTGTTTAACCGAGACAGGCTGGATAAACTGGACAAGAGTTTATATACTCGTTACTTGACTATATGGATAATGAGTCTCAAGCAGGAACAAAAAGTAATAAGTCGAAGTGGAGCCCCAGTCATCGCAATAGGTGTATTGGCAGGAATAGCATTATTTAGCCTATGGGTAGTTGGATATGATGTAGGTCAGATTTTTAGCATAGTGCAAGGTAAACCAGCGTATGATACGATGTGGTTGCATGAATTTGTTCATGACATAAGACATGAATCTGGATTTCCATGCCATTAACTTTCTTTTTTTAATATATTGTAGATAAGGTTGTCATTTGTATGAGCAAAAATAATACTAATGTTATTAGTATGAGTAAAAATAATGCTAATGCTATCATTTTTATAATTATTTCTCTTGTCTCAGGAATCATGGCTGGAGAAATTTTGGCTACTATAAATCTACTCGTAGTGGAGCCAACTACTGATAAGGCAATTGGTTATGAGGTGCAAAGGGACATTGCCAAAGGAGTTAAAGTCGATTTTAATCAATTGAAAGATTATAGGATTTGGCAAAAATCTGGAACTTTTGCTGCAGGAGCATTCATTGGAATGGCATATGGTGCATTGATGGGAGCTGTATATTTCTTTGCTAGAAAATATCTTCCATTTTCTGATGATAGGAAAAAAGCTATTCTGTTAGCAGCATTAATGTATTTGGCACTTTACCTAGTTCCTTTTAGTAAATATCCCGCAAATCCTCCTTCCGTAGGTGATACTCATACCATTACTTTAAGAGATCATTTATACACTAGCTATCAAATTATGTCTGTAATTATAGCTCTTGTTATGGGTATCTTATTCTTTAAATTCCGAAAAGTGAATAAAATCTCATATATCATTCCAGCAATATACATTGTATTAATTGCTTCAATCTATTTCATATGGGAACCAAATCCAGATATAATTCTAACACCAATGAGCATGGTAAATACATTTCGAGCATTAACTGGAGCTACAATGGCAATCTTTTTTACACTAATTGGAGTTTTCTTTGGACTATTATGGAATAAGTTTAAACCGTATGAACCTGTTAAGGTAACCCCTCTTTAATTAATTTGAGGATTCGTACACTGCAAGATGTACGTTTTAATATTGTTGAACAGGTTATTACCTAAAACGGCAGTCCACTTCTGTATGAGACTCGTTATTATGGAAATTCACTCCTATGATTCAGTGTCATAAGGATAATAACATCATTAAAACATTCTCTTCTAGTAGTAGTTAATGATTTTGTACCTATTCTCTCTATAGGTTAAGATCGATATTAAAATATGAATTGTATTTACCGAATTTTGGAAATTCGTTTTCTGGATTGCACTGATATTGCGTATTCTCTGAGGCATTGTCGTTTCGCAATTAGTCGTTAAAAATCATAGTAAGCGATTATTAGAATATCTTATTAACTTGTATATTTAAAAAATAATAATGAGTGAAAACGACACTATTACTTTTGAGTCCTTAGTTAGAGATATACTTTTAATTGATAATGTGATGATTTCTGTAAAAAGCGAAAATGCTATAGCTGAAGTCAAGATTGGAAAAAATTTGCCGTTTAGAGTAATGGAACAATGGGCTAATATAGGGGATGAATCTGGACCATGGCATATTCATGTCAACATTCAAGAGACGTACGAAGCTAGATTTGTGATAGAAGATAAACTAAATGGAAGAAATAGCTATAGTATAAGATTTTTGAATTCAACAGGAGGCCTGATCTTGAGAGTTAATTTCGTTAAAATGTATAATGACAACAATGAATTAAATCAAGAAAATTTATTAAATTTTGAAAATTTATTTTCGAAACATGGTCGAAAGAATTCACTGTACTTCAATAAATAAATTTATTTTCATAATTTCTAGTTTATTCTATTTTTAATTGTATTTCAATATATAATAATTCAATCCTGAGTTTGCCAGAGCCACGATGTGTTCCAGTATATCTTGTGTCCAAGTATTCTGATACTGCGTCCTTTAGTTTTTCTATGTGATCATAAAATCTG
>JBAVTY010000055.1:0-4437 GCA_049696495.1 Candidatus Nitrosopolaris sp. | reverse complement strand
TTGTATTACTCTTATGGCCCCAAAAAAGTTAGTCTCAAACTGAGCCTTTATTTCATCTATAGAAAAATCTTCTACTGCCCCGGTAGACCCATAACCTGCATTGTTAACTACAACGTCTATTCTTTTTTGTTTTACTGCTATTGTATTAATCGCATCTTTAACAGATTTATCATCTGTTACGTCAAGCTGTAAAACCTCAAGTGACAAATTATGTTTTTTGGCAAGATCTACTATTTTGGATGATTTGTTAAGGTTTCTCATAGTTGCATACGTATAAAATCCAGCTCTTGCAAGAAACAGAGAAGTATGAAAGCCTATTCCACTCGAACTACCTGTTACAAGAGCAATATTTTTCTGTTGCATATCGTTGATTTAAGAATCATAGCATAATAACGTTATAGCAATTTCGCTTCCATCATCACTACATCCAAGTTGATTCGTCTGCCATCATTGGTAAGGATGGTAGGCATGGTGTAGTCTAAAGTTTCCGAACACCTATACGCATGTCGAATCGGTGGCACTGCTGGATGCTTCTAGATCTCCCCTCTGCGGTTTATGGTACCATCATGGTAGATCGAATCTCTAATCCAGTTGAAGGATCCAAGAACAACTTGTTTACATGACTAGCTGAGCCAAAATCAAACACAATGATAGAACCGTTGACACCGCTGGATGGTTCCAGATGCCAGCAGAAGGAAGCTCTCCCGTGAAAGATTTACGTAAGTTGTGCTGAGCTATGTTGTCTACGGTTTATGGTGTTTTCATCTGTAATCCAGTTGAAGGATCTAAGCAACTTGTTTACATGACTAGCTCTTGAGGCAGAATCAAACATATTCTCGAGGAGACATGGTTTAGTTGTGTCCAATCTATTTCACTATTTAGATTGATGATTTGATCTAGGTTGGACGGGATGAACAAACGGGAGAACCCCCGTCCAACTTGGAATGGTTGTTAAGGGTGTTGGTTTGCATTAATAGTATCTATATCGGATAAAAGAGATTAGACGTATTGTAACTCTCTTATAGGATGCTCTTAGGATGCAGCCCCTGATTTTAAATAGATAAGTAGAGTATCTCTTGTTGTTGACTCATATGAGACGATAAATCGGTTAACGCTAACATTTCAGTATTATTACGAGGGGATGGTACCAGAAACTTTGATGCACATGATCCTTACCATCCTTACCATCCTTACTTCAATCTTGATCTGCATAGTTGCGTTGGTAAGGGTGATAAGGATCGTGTGTTCTAAAATTCCTGGACATATAGACCTTCCAAGATCATAGATTGATAGATAATTTTACTTCCTTACTTACTCACGTTGATTAAGTTACTAGTTACCAGCAAATAATTTCCCTTTATTCTCAAACATGTGAAAACCAATATTCTGTTTTGATATAAGGATCTACAGGCAATCTGTAACGAACTTGGAGCTTCGTTCTTCAACCAATATATCGATATGTGATGAGTACTTAGGTTCGATGGATAAATTGCCGCAGTTGGAACAGAAAATTAAGGATAGAATTCAACAAGCAAAAAACAATATGCATCCAACTCATAACAGAGCGTATATCGATAGTCTTAACATAGAAATAGAGACACTGAATTGGGTATTAAACGAAATACTGGTGCTCGTAAGATGTGACGCTAATGGATGACCAATCATGCTTAGTATGAGTAACAAATTACACAAGAACAGCAGCATTTGGGATTATAAGCAGTGCATAGCGACTGAGAATAGTACGCTTATCAATTCTGTTATAAAAAACATGGCATAGAACATAGGACGCTCCTCGCCCCCTTCTCCCAAGTGAAATTTCTGTCGTCAAAGAAATAATTGACAACAGCATGACCATGACGAATCATTGATAGAACGTAGACGTTTTTCTAGTGACGTGTATTTTCTTAAATCACGTAATGAGGAAACTAAAAAAGAATACTATGGTATGCATACCGGATTTAACCAGACCTCAGATGATAACAAGAATACTGTCAAATATGATTCAATTGTTATTGTTTTCCGGGGAATCTGCAAGGCGCGGGCATATATCGGCAGATATAGTTGGATGATATGACAATAATAATAAGGACCTAATAGAGTCAGTTGTGTGGATGAAGAACATGACAACAACATCATCCTCTTCGACAGAATATCCTCCAGGTCCTAGCTCAATTTTGCCTAACAAGTTGTTACATCAATTCATACGTAACCCTATCAAAACATTGATGGATATTGGATATACTTATGACGACATTGCTCATTTTAAGCTTGGGAGGAGAAGACATGTCTACCTCCTTAACAACTCCAGCTATATAGAAGACGTATTAATTAGGAATCATAAGAATTTTATAAAAAGCAGGGGTTTACAAGTATCAAAGCGTCTGTTAGGAGAAGGCTTAGTCACTAGCGAAGGAGAATACCATGATCGCCAGAGACGAATAATACAACCTGCGTTTCATCCTAATCTTATAAAGAAATATGGGGAGATAATAACAAATTATACACTAAATATGTGCCAGCTATGGCAGGATGGTACTATACTAGATATCCATAAGGAGATGATACATGTAACAGCAGCAATCATCAGTAAAGCTGTCTTAGGTTCAGATATTAAATCAGAACAAGGTGACGAAGTTGGTGATGCACTATTAACTTGTGCAGAATACTTTAACCGTCTCTTAATGCCATTTGGCGAGTTGATCGAAAAGATTCCCATATTGCCTGTTAATAAGGGATTTCAACAAGCAAAAAGAAAGTTAGACTCTATAGTATACAATATGATTAAAGAACATCGAGACAATGAGAAGAAAGGGACGCAACAACAAGGAGACTTACTATATACCCTATTACAAGCCCAAGATATAGAAGCTGGAATCGGAAGAATGACTGATTTGCAATTAAGAGATGAAGTAATGACAATTTTTCTGGCCGGTCATGAAACAACAGCCAATGCACTTACATGGACACTTTATCTACTATCACAAAATCCTACGGTAGAGTCTAAGCTATATGAGGAACTGTGTTCTATACTTGGCAATAATTATAGTAATAATAATGGTAAAGATAGAATTCCAACCATAGAAGATGTACCAAAATTAGAATATACTGAAAAGGTCTTTAGAGAATCCATGCGTCTTTATCCACCAGCTTGGACTATAGGCCGTCAAGTCATGAGTGATTATAAGATTGATAAGTACATTATACCTGCTGGTTCGATTATTTTAATGAGTCAATATGTTATGCATCGCAATCCGCGTTACTTTACTGATCCACATTCTTTTCATCCAGATCGCTGGAGCAAAGAGATGAAGTCTAATCTTCCCAGATTCAGTTATTTCCCATTTGGAGGAGGCATTAGGGGGTGTGTAGGTGAACCATTTGCATGGATAGAAGGGATCCTACTGATAGCTACAATATGTCATCGATGGAAGATGCATCATGACCCAGAACACAAAGTTGAATTAAAACCGCTCATTACGCTGCGCCCAAAATACGGTATGCGTATGAGGCTAGAACGTAGAAAATAAAGGAAGGAATATACTTCGTGTCCATAACAATTCCAACTCCATCTAATGATTTGTTGGTTTTATATTGTATATAAATATATGATCGGCGTGGAGCACCATGACATAGCGTTTGTCAGATGTGTATCTTATTTTTTCTAGATGCGTCTAATTGTTTTCTGAATTAGTCTATCTACAATCTCTGGTTGATGACCTGAAAGGACATCTTCATAAAATTTCCTTGTCAAAGAGTCAGTAGATGGGTTCTGGTCAAAATGTACATCAGCTATGACAGTTTTATACTTATGACATAAGGACATAGAATAACTAGAATAAATATCATGAGTAAGGAATGCTACTACCAACTAGCATACGATTTAAAAATATGTAGAATAGTCAATGGCATGTGGCAGGTCGCAGGTGGACATGGATATATTGATCATTAATTGGCAATCGAAGATATGATGAGATATCATGAGACAGGCTTTACTACTTGGGACTTGGCAGACATATATGGTCCGGCAGAAGATTTTATTGGTGAATACAGGCATAAATTATCGAGGCTAAAAGGAAAACAGGAACTCGATAATATTCAGGCATTAACAAAATGGGTACCACAGCTACGAACAATTACACGTTCTATCGTTAATGAAAATATAGAAAAATCACTTCGCAGAATGAGTGTTAATTCATTAGATTTACTTCAATTTCACTGGTGGGATTATAATAATCCATATTACATGGATGCTCTCAAGTATCTATCCGACCTCAGGGATAAAGGAAGACAAACAATACCTCGAGAAATTAAAAGAAGAAGAAGTAAGCATAGATTGGGTCCACAGAGTATTAATCAACCTAATTCGTCAGCAAAGAATAATAAAGATGATGACAATAGCAGACGATAGACATTTCAGTTATGATAATGAAATTGAAC
>JBAVTY010000054.1:0-2413 GCA_049696495.1 Candidatus Nitrosopolaris sp. | reverse complement strand
GCGTATAGCCTTGGCTCTTGCTTTTACGCTTGATCTAATCTTTCGAGCCTTCTTCTTACTACTGGTTCTTCGTTCCGAAAAATTGATAAGTTTGTCGTTGGATAATATAGCTATCCTCGATCACCTGTGGATTTGAAATCAGAATCAGGTCCACACAGAGGATACAAAAAACGACTGTAATCCCTAACTCCACCACACAAAGGGATTGCATTGTAACGAACACACGAAACCCCCGCCCGTGCTCTAACACGGGCATTTTTAACATTTACATCTAAACTTAGATGTTTTTTATATCTATAGAAGGGCAGATATCTAGTCATAGTAGTAGGTCTGTCTCCTTGACAGGCTGAAATGGTCTATCTCTATCGCGTATTTCATATTGAATCCTACCTGTTCGTGTGGATAATGTCTGTTTGCGTGTTTGTAGGCTGTTCTTCATCGGCTACCGCTCCTACGTTTTGTAGGGTTAATCTTCGCATATTATCCACTTTTAACGCAAAAATCGTAGAAGTATCGAAACTGTATTCTTTGGCTATTTGCGCAGGTATAATAATTGCCAGTGATTTTCTATCCTTATTACCAACCAGATATGGTTGGACAACGTAGGTATTTTTGCGAGTCATAAGAGACATGATAACATTGATATATATTAACAAGTAGGTAATCACAGATTGGTCATTAAAGACAGACTGGTTAAGACATGTATCCATATTTTACGCTTAATTTCAGACAAGAATCTGAATATAAACAAGATAATAAAACAGACCAGTTCGGACAGAACACATGTAATCGAAGCGATAAAGACACTAGAGAGAGCCAAATTAGTCAAACGACGTAAAAGCGAGAGCCATAAGGAAATGGAATTCCTAGTGCTTGCTCAAATGGGAAGTGATCTAGTAAATTTTATGAATAGTATAGATGGGTTTAGAAAGTCATTTCAGTCGCTAACAAAGACTATAGATGAATATTTCAATTTAGATGAACATTACGTGATAATGAGGGAAGTGCACCGAATGTTACCTGAAGAAGAAAAAACTGGGATTACACAAAAACCATCGGAAGAGCTTCGTGCTAGCGAAAAGAGTCTCAGGAACAAACTGCGCGCCAGAAATTGGACTGACGATGAGATAGGTTCACACTATTATTCGGCTGGAGAAGCTGATAAGTTTCATCTTGGGTCTGCTCATGCTTTCATCATGGGCTTGTTTAACAAATATTTGTCATTATCTTTAAGATATGGAAGCAGCGAGATTTCACGTGCTATCCTCATTAGGAAAATTATCGATTCATTAAACCAGCATCTTGCCGATGTATACAAGCATTTACATCATGTTATGAATCTGACTCATGATAAAGATTTAGAGTCTACGTATGTTTGGTTAGTTTTCTCCTTCAATCGTCAAATTTATGATTACCTAAAGGATTTTTCAGAAGACGAGAGAGTACGTACCAACCTCAGAGGCCCGCCAACAACATTTGATTTTGTTCCTAGAATTAAAAATAGATTTCTGGAGAAAGAAGTAACAGATGTAATGAGATCGATAGCTAACATGTATGAATTTGACTCCAGATGGGCAAGTGAGCACTGAGGTATGATAGAAATAAATCATTGTTACTGCCATAGAACGAGTAGCATTGGCCCTCTTCTATGCTATCTATCAGGGAATCGAGGTTAGCAGAACCCATGGTCATCGCCGCAAACATTGAGCCCGCAATCACAAGTATACTCAGAATCTCTACAATCTATGTCCGGCGATAATTCAAGTATAAGTACGGGCATTGATATGAATAACACAGATGGCTCCTCTCTCCTTATGGCGCGCCATGGCTCCGGGATTGGACAAGCCGTCATTACCAACTCTAACTCCAACGTTATACCTAGAGATGGAGGACCGTTATCACACTTATTATGTGATGACAACTCGACAGATGAAGAGGAAGTCATTACGCCAGTTACTTCTTATTCCAATTTACCGTCATCGGTGCCACCGACTGTGAGTATGAGTCTATATTCCAATACCAATATACCTTCTAACTTCAATCCATATTTCAATCCCCATCAGAATAATATCAATCCTCAAATCTCGAAACCTGAAACTCAGGAATCACCTCAACTCAAACCCCAACCTCAACATCAACAATATCACGATGTTAACAATGGCAGTAATTACGATGATCAAGAGGTCTTAGATCCAGAATTGAAGAAAGAATTTGACGATTCGTGGCAGAAGAATTTATTCCAGAAAATTATTGAAGGTAGGAAAGAGCACCAACAGCAAATTCGATTAATAGAAAGGCGACAACAAGAACTCGATGAACAGAAGAGACAGATCGAAAATATTAGACAAGACCTAGAAGCCAGAGAGAATAAGTTGCGGTCGGTTGAAGATTTAATCCCTTCATCTAAGCATTT
>JBAVTY010000053.1:0-4262 GCA_049696495.1 Candidatus Nitrosopolaris sp. | reverse complement strand
GTAACCGTACACTCTAGGAAAAATGGCGCTAATGGGAACCTAACTTGCAATATCGCCAGTCAGTCTAACGCACTAGGTCAGGATACATCAAATTCTGACAGTATTGCTGTTGGTGATGATTACGATTTCAGTTTTGCAGGACAAGGCAATGGTAGTCCTGGTTCAGGTAATATGATTACAGTAGATTATATCTCTACGAATGTATTTCCCTTCGTTTGTTGTTACGCTTCAATTTCGCTTTTTTCTTAAATACTATTTCGAGTATACCGTTTTTGTAGGTAGATCTAATTGTTTTAATGTCTGCTACCCGAGGTATGTCAATAACTTGATATTTTCTTTGTGGATGATCGCTGGACACCTCAACCGAATTTTCATATGCCTGTATCCTGATGTGTTCTTTACTGACACCTGGCATTTCTAATACAACTTTGACTTCTTTGTCGTAGACATTAACCTCTGCTAAGGACTCTCTATCAGTCGTTATTTGTGGTCTATTATACTTGGAGACTCCATTCCTTTTTCTACTGCTCCTGCTACTCCCACCACCATCATTACGAACATTACGAATTTCCCTTACAAGTGGTTTATCATCAAGTTCTATCGTTATTGAATATCTATATACAAATGATGAAAACTCTCTTACTCCGACATCTTCTGGTGTTTCATAGTCTCTCATTAGTTCTTTTAGTGCCTTGATATCCATGAATGCATCTTCAAATTCTTTTTCCGCTTCTTCAAAATCTGTAAAGAAGTCATCAGCAAAGTACTTACTGTCAACTCTTCTAAACCAATCATAGGATTCTATATCGCAGTCCCACATCTCATTCACATTTCATTCAACTCCTTATATTAGTACATATCGTAATTAAATTGACTAGGTAACATGTTTGTATCAATTTAAGTTTTATCATTCGATTGTCTCCTAGTCAACCCGTCAGAAAGTATATTGGGACTTTCTGCAGTGAGGGTTGGATTAGAGAGTCTTATTATTATTAAAATTGGAGATAAAATGAGACAACACATTAGAATAAAATCTCGGAGTAATGACATAGACATAAAATTCACTTCTAAACTCAAAACAGAAGATGTATTTCATATAATTAAAGAACTTTTTCCGACGCAGAAGGAGTATGAAGCCTTAGATCAAATATATTCTATGTCTAGCAAGGCTATTCACCGAGCAACTTCATATCCCAACTATATCAGCTGGGGATGTTTTTCATTTGTCACAGAGGAATTAGAAAAGACTATAGGTAGACTGAATCCAGATGATGAGAAATTAGAAAACATTATCCATCAATTGCAAAATGAAGAAAAGCTTTGTCTCATTTAGCACCAGGTTTTGATAGCAATAGGTTTTGATATGAATTATAGAACAGCCTTTGGGGTGTTTTACGTATGCTTAACAAAAGATCTGATAGACCGCACATTGACATTGAATTAATGGACCTGACTGGAAACAAGAAAGGGTTGGATAAGATTGGAACTAGGATATTGGAAAAAGTACTCCAACCTACTAATTTCTTGATAAGATTGGAACTAGTGAATTGTAGTCCTTATCGACACTCCTATAACGTTTGGTAAAACAAAATCATTTCTGTAAAATATATAATAGAATTAACATCAATCGGGCAGGCAGAAACAATAGCTGAACATTTATGATTTCAGAGAACGTAAGTGACAGTGACATCAAATGCCCCTCCAGCATACGATTAGATCAGATTTAGATTGTTAAAATCGTAATTGACATACGTTAACTTAACACATCCCCAGGATACATTATCTTCCAATCTATAAGTGAGTAGATAAATATTCCATAATCTGCTGATTCACTTTCTCTTCCCTCCATGACAATTCCTTCTTTTATTGATGGCGCTAAAATTGTCTTCTTATGCTGCACCGTAGCTATTACCGGGTGGCCATCAGCACTTTCAGCCATTTTTCTCAACTGTTTTAGCTCCTGACCTTTGAGTCTAGGAATCTTGCTGCTTGATTTCACTTGTATTAGCCATTTAGTTGAACCTTGGGTTGCAATAAGATCTGCAGGTCCCCTACTTCCACGAGATAATTGTACATCCCACCCACAAGACCTCAGGTAAATCGCAACTACAAATTCTGCCTCTCTACCAAATTTGCTCCACGAATAGTGCGAAAGCAAAGCCGCATAATTCTTGATTACAAGGTAGCTATATTGCTTCTTCTCAAAAGTGATTTACGGTATGGTCAAAAAGATCCATAAGGATCCGACACTAGAGGATAAAACCAAGAAAGCATGAATCACATTACCCAATTCGTCAGAAACCATTTCCGCAAGGACTGAGTCTGAGTGAACATGCTTGTCGTTACCATTTACTATGATAACTCTTTGTTTGCGTCATCCCTTCACTGACCTACTATAGATAGTCCTTGCACTATCTATAATTGGAATATATATTGAAGTTATAAGTTTTTGAATTAGAGTAGCTGTCATAAAGCATTGGCTGCCGAAAATCGAAGTGAAGAACGAAGCAGTACCATTGAGCAAAAATGTCAAGCCTGTAATAGCCCTCTCAATGCAAATCATAATTGTTTAAAATGCGATCGTCTTCCGAAGCTGTGTATCTGTACCGATAAGGATCTATTAGAAGAATTAGATCTAATATAGCAGGTGTTCTAACAAATGTAGTGGAGTTTCATCTAGTCGTACTACTATGGATTTAGTTAATTAATCGAGATAGTTAGTCGAACTGAAATTTAATTCCCCTGGACGAATTCAGCTGATCAGGCCGAGGAATATCTCAACAACACAATCCCTTGCAGCGCACATAGATTTAGAACATCCAGAGGCAGAACAACCAGAGATATTTTAGGAGAGGAAATGACAACGACGGAAATAGAACTAACCGTTAATCGATTGTTAAAATAATTAAATCATCACCCTAAGGCTTATCTGCGATTACATTTAACCTAACGTAATCTAGTGACCAAAGGGTCAATTTCCTACTACGATTACTTCTCTTTTCAACTTCATGCAAAAATAATTCCAAATCTCTATTTCTTATTTCATCATCAGGAAGACATTCTAGAAATGGTTTCATTATTACAGTTTTTACAAATTTAGCATATATTTTACGATTAGTAAGACTTACAAGGTCATTATGGAGGTGAACTCCTGTATTTATGTAGCCTATCTCTCTTAGTAATTTATCTGTGTCATCAGGCTTTGCAAAATACCATGGTTTTTTCATTTTTGCAAAATATACTTTGAATTCATTTAACTTCATAACCCGTCGTAGCAGCATAAGGACTCCTCGTAAGTTTCCATATCTTCCACACTGAATTAGTAGTTGTCTTCTCCTAGTGCGGTCACACTTTAGCATATCGCAAGGGCGTCTAATTTGCCAGGCAGTTTCACGTCAGCAATATCAGACTGTACTAACTCAACATTTTGCAAATCTTTAAGATTCCGTTTTGCTTGTTTTATCATATTGGAATCAACATCTACAGCATAAACCCTACCTCTAGGAACTCTTTGGGCCAACAATTTTGTAAGAAGGCCCGAAGCACAACCGGCATCCATCACAGATTCATAGCCGTTCCACTTTCGCCATTCTAACACTTGTTTACCCCACCGATATTGTACTAGGCGTGAAACTTCGTCGTAAGTCTGTGCGTCCCAATTGTTTCTATCGTGGATCAATAATAACCACTTAGTGATAAGTTATACTCCCTCTAGCATGTATGGCCAATGTTATAGATTTGTCCAAGACATCTAAAACCTTTTGTGAATTTATCGCAGCTAGTATTACCTTACTACCACATTCTTGTCTACTCCACTGATATCTTCCCGATCTAGTAAGGGCTGTTGAATGTTTAATAGAATAAACATTATCATGAAATCTATGACAGATGAGAAATGGTTTAAAAGACATTTTAATAATCCAGAGGATTTCTATTCCGCTGTAGAGGAACTATTTGGGCAATTTGGTCCTCCGTATGGAGCAGCTGATAATAAGATAATACCGAATGGCTTCTTCTGGTCTTCCCTAGCAATCAACGTTCTTCTAAAGAGTCGTGAATATTGTGCTAATCCAACTCAAAAAGAGTGTAGTAGTAAAGATGAAGAAATTACTCAATATAGCTTTATGCACACTGAGACCACTCTATTCATGTTGGCACTAACAGCGCTTTCGTGGTTGACTATTGATCTTAGGAAAAAGACAGAGAATGGGCATTGTCATAATGCTGTTCACACTCAAGGAGAAAATAAATTTGCTCACTGT
>JBAVTY010000052.1:0-6830 GCA_049696495.1 Candidatus Nitrosopolaris sp. | reverse complement strand
GAGATGGGATGGCTATAGGATTTTTATTTAATCCACAGTCACCATTTCAGCTTAGCGTTGAACTCCACCGAAAGCTCAGAATTTACAATCGTGGAAAGTCTGTTCCGGACATAATGGGCGTAAGAATGTCAATGCCACTTAAACCTTAGGAGATCGCGAATACCTTAATTAGCGCTGGCTTCAAAACAAGAACTATGAAATCCACATTCTTCAGAGATCCAGGTCTTAACCTTGTAGGATTTGTTACAAAGGTTAATTGGCCAGTAAAAGATAATTGATACATTGGTCGATCTAAAATGACACGAACTTCGCAGATAAGATCAATGTTTAACCAAAAGACATTTTTTGTTCCACTGGTTCTTTTGTTGTCTGTCACTCTTGTCTTCCAATCTCAACTGCATGTAATATATGCAGGAAATAGTAGTATACTTTCAGGAATTCAAATAGACCCAAATACTACTCATAATAACATTGGTATGAACAATTCCACCTTGCAGATAAGTACAGATAAGCAGAGATACCTGCCAGGAGAAACAGTATTTATCACTATAAAAAACAAAATGAAGATTCCATTGGAATTTCCCGATTCAATTCTAGGTTTGAATATTGAAAATGTCAAGACTGGACAAAAGGCTGGATTACTTGCGGCACAAGTGATATCTGAACTAAAACCAAATGAATCAAAAACATTCCAGTGGGATCAAAAGGACACAAATGCAAATCAAACCGCACCTGGAATTTACAAAGCCGAAAGTTCTTCCATGACCAGAAATCCGCACAACACACAACCAATTACTGCAAATACTAGCTACTTTAGTATAAGGAATAACCCGTAATACATTTCACCAGCGCGTAGGAATCCTAAGAATCCATTACTCCGATTTAGAAAGGAGGAAAGAGCGTTCATGCAGGCGGCATCAGAACCGATTTATATGTGATAATATGTCTCAATAATTGTTGAGAAGGTATCACGGTAAAGGAATCATTTTTTGTTTGCTAGTATCTTTGGTTTTGTTGTTTTCCAGTGCACCTTCAAATATTCAGACATCTGAAGCAGCTGTTAACTTTAACGTCAATAATCCTCAAATATGGACAAATGCCGAACAAAATCTGAAAATTGAGTTTTCATATCAACCTCAGAAGCCAGTATTGGATCAGCCTACTGAACTTAACTTCATTGTTCAGAATTTAAAGACAGGAAATTGTTTGAAAAACCTCGTAGCGAATATTTTAGTGACATATAACAGCAGTGGGCAATTCGCCAACTTCAAATTCAGTAACATAACAGTTCCTAACGGGCAGTTCTCGGTAAAATACCTATTCCAAGATACCGGCATATTCGAGATCATTACAAGAGTTAGCGGAAACGGAATAGCGGCTTTAGCACCATTTAAAGTCATCGTGCCACTACAACCATACCCCCGCTAACAATATCACATCCATCGACGCCAAACGTATTATGAACGTCGGTATATGCGAGAGTTATGACCTTGCGACACATCAGGCTAACCATTATGCCCTTTTGATGTTATTATGCTATTTAATTGTGTCAAGTGAGCCCGTGCACTTTTTCGTGACGCTTACAATTATTGCAGGTTTTTAGAAGGGATGTAACGGATCAAGCAGTTCCTTCTATATCAAATGTATGGGTAAACGGCTTCCCAGGTGCAAGAATGCCCGAATCAAATAACTAGGGTTATTACCAGATGGATTTCCTTCAGTCACTGTATGTCCTGTGTTATCATTATCCGTCCAACTGACATTTGTTCCTAGATGAGATCATAGCTGATGGATTACATTTGTCACAATCTGGATTGAAGCGAATCGAGAAAATACTTAACATATTTTCCAAATAAACAGATGAACAGATTTCCTCAATTTACAGGTTAGTGAAAACAGGATTTTCCGAAGCCTTTAAAGCCGAACAAGAAGTGTTAGAAGAGATCGTAATTATGCTATTAAGCATATGAAAATGCTCCATCATATCCTTGATAAACCGTCATTCATATCGATAATTTATTGGTCTGATCAGACGATCTTAAGAGGTAGTCATCCAATTCAGAATATTTAAAATATCAAACAGGGGGTTATCAATACCATTATAAAAAGAATGGAGACATCAAACCGATATCTGTGACTATCAAAAAACCTGTATCCTGGTTGGTCGTCTTGTATGATGTACCTGCAGAACCTTCTAAATTGAAAGTGCGACTATGGAGGGATTTTAAGCGGATCGGCGCACTCTACCCACAGATGTCTATTTGTATTATACCAGACAACTATGAGAACAGGAAAAAGAATGGAAAACATAGTAATAAAGGACGGCAGACTTATGAAAATCCGCGGAAAAGCAATTTCTGAATATGATCAAAACCGCATTTTACATATATTTAGAGTCGAACGTGATAAACAATATGATGAAATTCTTGAGGAATGCCATGAATATATAGACGAAATCAATCTTAATATCAAGAACAAAAAAACGATACAAGAGGAAGTGGGATAGAAGGAAGAGGCATTGGATAGTTTAAGGAGGTGGCTTGTCAGAGTCAAATCCATTGATTGGCTTGCGAGACCTGCTGCTGCAATCAGGGTTGAAAAGTTACTTGGTGAATGTCAAGATTTACTGCAGAATTTCACAGAGCTTTCTCATCCAAAAAAAAGCAATCGTTGTAACCTAGGCAGTTAGTGTTCGATAGCAGACTGGCTCATACACGATGTCTGGACGATAGATTTACATCTTGTTTATCATAGATTTAGATTCCCCCCTGAATTTTGGGAAGGACTTCTGCTTGTTAAATGCGTATTAGTGCATAGTGAACAAGCAGCTAGACTTACAGTAATTTTAAGAACAATTTACTTAACTTCTCGTAGCTAAGTTTTCTTCTTTTGTTGTTATCCCTGTGAAATCACCGGCTATGAATGTAACTTAAGTTACATAGACAAAGTCGCAAGTTTCGTATGGAATGAACTCTTGGCTTTTGCACCAGTGCCATGAACGACTGCCTAGATTTCAAATCCTGTTCAGCTCCATGTGGCTATTATCGTTCAATATTTTCATACATGCTCTCCAAGTATCATCGTCTAGTGGAGATTTCGATTGCAACCGTAAGGTACCATCAACTATATTTCTAAGCTCTTTTAACTTGGTAAGTTTAACATGCTTGTTGAAGTACAAAGAAAACAATATCACCTGACAGACATGATTATAGGACTTATTGTCATTACATAACGGTTCAGTACAATGCATGTTGTTTGACGTTTTCGCATGGTTTTTAGAATTGTGTTCTTGCTTTATTGAAGACATATCATCTATGTAGCAGACCATGTTCTTGAGTGTGGTAGTTGATAATTGGTTGAAATTACGTTGCAAATTGGTTGAAATTACGTTGCAAATTGGTTGAAATTACGGATCTGGTATTAGATACACCACAATAATGAATCCACATCTCTTAATTACAGACGACAAGAACCAATTGGTGTAGCGATTGAGGAGATTCTTGTCTTATTTGCTGCTTTCGTTCTAGGTGCTACACAATCGCTAGTCAATCTTCTTCTATTGTCTTAAGCTCTTCCCTCGAACGGTAAATTTATCTCGGATATCTTTTCAGCCAACCTTTTTTCTACTCGCTGCAATCCAGGGTCATATACGACTCCGGATGTTACACCTTTTTTAACCTTAAATGGTTCATCGGAACCTGTCTTACTCATGTTAGCAAATTCTTCAAACGCAATAAGCTCCCGCAATAATTTTTCGGAGACATCATCTCCCTTTTTTGTTATTGTTACGTAGGTATCACCCTATATTTTTTTGATAGCCACCCTTTAATAACTGAGTGTATTTTTCTCTAGTCTCTTCGAATTCCATTTTGGAATTTCGAAATAAGATATCCCGTAATGGCCCTTCGATAAAGAATAGAATGTACCAAATAACAGAGGTAGGTACAACCCCACCTTGATGTACACCCCATTCATAAATCCTTTTAATAGTATCAATTTGATTGTCATTACATAACTTCATTTGTTTTATTATCTCAAATAATTCATAAGACTTCAATTTGCGAGTGAACCTCACGTCTTTGATATCTTTGTAAGAGTCCCTTAGCCTATGTTTTATCTTGATACCGACGTCTTCCAGTATAGCAAATTTTAATGCTAATCTCGCTGACGGTAATGCTATGTATTGACCACTCTTTGTTCTTATCATAGATTGCTTAACAGCTTCTCTGATTTCGGCACGGGTTGTAAGGTTCAATTGATGGGCGCTGGTTGCGATTCCGAGTTTTACTTCTATGTACTTGTAGAATATGATATAATCCCTTAAGAGCATTGTAAGTTAATAAATTAAGATTTTAGATATATTTGTACAACATCCAATATAATCCTGAAACGTGTCTAATAGACGGTTGTCCGTTCTTCTTTCATAATCCCTTAACGACCTTTGAATATTCGGAAACGTTCGTTGTAGTATGTGACGAAGAATTATGATTGCTACCGCTTTACAAATATACATGTTAGCCAGATAGAAAATCATAAGCTTATTCTCATTATCCGGAATTTGTTTGCCAGTATACAGAGCCGTTTTATAGAGGTAAAAATCGTCTTCGAATTTCTTAAAATTTATACAATACTTTTTGGTTTTATCAATTAATCATTATCGTTGCTTGTTTACCTGGCTTTTGCTCCGCTCAGCGAAATTATTATTTTCTCCATGATTGTCTTCAGACCTCCTGACATGAACGGGAAGTCGTACTTCTATCCACAACCTACGCAGCATTATCTCCATAGTAAACACTATTATCTCTCTAGTGAGTAAAAATGGAATGTTTTTGAAAAAAGATATAAATGAATTATCTCAGTTTCTCAAGTGCAGGTTTATTGTTAAAGCGTTAGTACTCACATTATCAGGTTTGTTATTATTTAATTCGCTGTCTCTCTCTGCTATACAGATCCCGTCAATGGGCCAAATGCAGAATACTTCAGCAAGTCTCGGTTATCAGGATACACTTCATGCTTTTAAAATTGAATACCCCACAGATTGGGAAAAGTTACAATTTTCACAAGGAATAACGGAAGGTCCCCATAAGTTGGTTGTAAACTTCCTTTCACCATCACGAGGACCGTCTGAGACATTTAGGCAATACTTTCTAATAGAAACCGCGAACGTCACCTCTACATCTACATTTTCTAAGCAAGAGCTAAGTTTCCTAGCACAATCGTTTCCTCATTTTACGCCAGTACAGATAAGATCAAACAGCTCTCTTGCTGGTCATAATGCCTACGCGGTTGTCTTCACCTATGGCGATCCAATTGTTGGGACTGCAAAGGCTATGGAGATATGGGCCATTAACGGATCAAAAGCATATATTCTCTCGTACCATGCAGACAGTAGCGACTATACTCGCTATCTGCCGACAATAGAAACCATGATTAAATCCTTTGAGCTAATACCAAAATAATTTACTGAAAGACAATACCTGCTTCACTTAGACGAGCTAAGAAAAATGTAAGATAAGGTAGTATGTCTTATAACCACAAGCGTAAAGTCACATCTAGTGGCCTTTGCAATAACGACTTTTGTATTTGTTCTTATCGTATCCTAGCCAGATGCGTTAGGCTTGGATCTCTCGAAACATATCAGATAAATCATGGTAACATTCACATTACTAGTAGTACTAGCATACTTTTGAACATTCTGGGGCGTGGAAACAGAGCATGTATATTTTTCTATTATTGATTTATGCGACGGATACATTTTAGTTAGAATATCCATGCCTACTAACTTCCAGTCACGGTAGTCATATCCTGGTGAAACAGTACAACCAACGAAGGAATACGAATTATGGTTGTTGTAATAACCTATTCTTGTTATGATAGTGAAACAGTACAACCAACGAAGGAATACGAATTATGGTTGTTGTAATAACCTATTCTTGTTATGATAGTGAAGAGAACCATGTTCCGGTTAGAGAACTATTACATGGGTTCAGCATAATACCAACTCGATATGAAAATGTCCCAATATGGAAGACACATGGAAGATACAGGAAACAAATGAAACGTGGCTATTCCAAACTATCGTATGGTCAACGAAACAGACCCTCGATACAGACATGTTTGTGTCGTATGTGAGGCAATACGGAAGGCGTCCTTTAACAGACAAGGAACGAGAGCGACTTGAAGAATTGCAGGAGCAGCTAAGAAATGCTCCTGATAGTGATGACTACGACGATGATTAACTGAATGATTGATTCTATCTCCAGCTCCACCCAGTCCTACCTACCGCCATCTGCCGGTATAGATTTCTAAAGAGTATATCTAATCGGGCGGGGTCTATTATAGTAGATATGGCAAATCAGGCCGTAGATCTTCGCGAGAAGATTCGCGCTAACCGGTTGCTCCACAATGATTTATGCTTTTTCTCCTCTTTGGTCTGAAGGTCAGATAGTTTTGTGTGAACTTCAAGTATTTTTTCAAAACTTCTGCAGAACTTTTCACTCGTCACATATTTGTATAGCTCTTCTTGTTTGTCTTCCTGGTCTTGCATACTTTCCGATATCTTCGACATCCTTACGATCATGGTGCGTATTGTTCTGACATTTATGTCTGTGGACCGCCTGCAATGCTAAATGCAATGAAAAGCTTTTCAATTCCAACTATGAACATATATGTTAGCAATTGTGACCACTGCAATCCAATACTGCGTTCTTGATGTGCAGTTATAACCAAAAGCCCATAACCAATTATCATTATAATTGTACCAATCTTTAAAATACCGATTTCCAGTTTTGTAACCATTTTCGGAGTAGGTAATGAAGAAATGAGGATAC
>JBAVTY010000051.1:0-1662 GCA_049696495.1 Candidatus Nitrosopolaris sp. | reverse complement strand
ACTTTTGATAGTCTGCTCCAGTTGAAAGATGTACTGAGGAACCAAAACCAGAACCAATAACAAATAGCCAGAGTACTGGAGTGAAGATAGATGCTATCAACCTGCTGCGCTCTCGTAGAAAAACTCTGAATTCTCTAAACCAAAGGGCATATAGCCTGCCAAATATTATTTCTATAAAGTTTAAATTAATGATGTTTGTCAGGGTCTGTCTGTTTGTTATGGAAGTTCGTAGTGCAATTTATTGATACCCTTGATTGAAGAGGGCCATCGTTTGTATGAGTAACCCTCATCGTTATCGGTCACTGTGCTAAATCAAATAGGGTAGTTTCATTCAGAGTAACTAAAGGTAATGTTCACGATTCCAAACCTCTCATCATAGGTTTACTCAGTACATAAGACAAAATTACTGCTAAAGGCTGCTGATACTGAGGTCCGTTTCCCTCACATACTTTGCTAACTATAAGTCAAACACACCCACGTAAGCCTGGATATTCCAACACGGCAGCAGGATACATCAATTGTTGACTATGACTAGTCTACCGAGCGGAATTATGTAGTTTGTTACAAGATTTAAGATAAGCTTTTTAAATCATCTACAAACAGTTAAGCAGTGCTACCGCTCGGAGGAATCTGGTAGACATGTTTTCTTGAAGGCAGGAAGGAGTATGTTACTGATATTTGCTTTGTTGCATGATTAATTATGTTATACGTGGTACTCATTTGACCGTACTCATTTGACTGTATAATCCGTTTTCTTCTTGAGCAGTCAGACCATCATATAGAAAATGCGAACACAATATTGTTTTACCACTTCCAGAATTCCCTACAACCATCATAGTAGATCCTTTTGGGATTCCGCCTTCGATAAGTGAATCCAGTCCTGGAACACCCGTTGATATTCACTCTAATATACTCAAGATATCGTATAAATTAGTCGTTAAAGTAATTAATATAAACTTAATTAATATGAGTTTTAGTTGTAATCTTAATTTCTCCTATCCCGAAATTATTAACACACAGCAGTAATTGTGTGACCAAATTGACAAGTTTACGCAGTGAGTCCAGGAATGCAAGAGTGAATGATCCAAAAATGATTCTTGCTGATGAACATGAATTTACGCACGAATGCGAAATTTACTCCTTAATCCTTCCCGAAAGCAGAATCTATACATCGTGATTTCCTTTTTATCTGAATTTGTGAGGAGCCCCATTTTATTAATCACTAAACAATTTAAGATAGACGAACTAAAGGTCATTTCCAATAGAATAGACAATGTAACACCGCCCTCTCCTTGGTTATAATCTTAGACCTTCGAATGACGCATGCGATATACCCGATTTTGCTGGTCCGGGGAGTTTTCAGGATCTAGACTGAACAGTCAATGGTTAGCAGTGGACTGATTCTTCCAGCTTTAGCTTCAGCTGCAAAATTTAAACAGAATTTGCAGAAATTACATATAGAATAGTTGCGACTTCTCTTCAGTCTACTGATTCATACCGCATTCATCTGTCTTTGATAAAATATCATTACATGTGATGTTTAACGCACTAAACACATAGCCGGCTAAACCCGGGTAAACTGCATTATCCTAATCCCGCAGACCAATATCTTAAAAACAGATATTGAAGCATCAGAGTTATGGCTGATAGAAACTGCGAGAT
>JBAVTY010000050.1:0-4494 GCA_049696495.1 Candidatus Nitrosopolaris sp. | reverse complement strand
CTTGCATACTTATCAGCAGAATGCTTCCAAAGAGAAAGCTCTCTAAGTCAAGAGAAAATCCTCCTGCCAAACCTATTAGTACAATTCCCATTGCAAGTCCAGAGGACATCATTACAGCAACAGCAGCATCAGGGGGAATTTTTGTAGATTGTCTTAACTTAGTAATTCCTAAAGATGCAAGAATTGAGACTACTAGAGCCGTCCACAGTGGATAAATATTCGTAAATAGTCCCACTGCTATTCCCCCAAAAGCCACATGGGAGAGGGCATCACCGAATAATGACTGCCTTCGTAATACAAGAAAGAGTCCCACTACTGAGCATGTTGCTGCTACAACGACGCCTGAAAGCAGGGCACGTTGCATAAAACTGTATTGAAGAATCTCAAAAACCATTTTTGATCTATTAAGGCGTATCGACATTATGTCCTTGTCTGTATATCGAATCAAGTTCCTTCTTTTGATTTGAATGCGAATGCATATGTAATTGCATGCTCGATTCAGAATACATTCGAATCAATTCATTGCTACCAAAGAATTCACTAGTATCGCCATGAAAAAACATGGTTCGATTAAGACACATCACCTTATTTGCTATTTTATTTACTGCATCTAGATCGTGTGATGCCCATATAATAGATATATTGTTTTTTTGGTTCAAGTTCTTAATCAGTGTATAGAATTTGTTCTGTGTCTCCACATCAACACTTGTTGTGGGTTCATCCAAGATTAGTAACTTTGGTTCGCTTACTAGAGCTTTGGCAATAAGCACCCTTTGTTGCTGCCCACCCGAAAGTTCGCCTATTCTTTTATGCTTCTGATCCGAAAGATCAACCATTTTGAGAGCAGAAGCTACTTTCTCTTTTGAAATTTTTTCTTTGCCAATCATTCCTAATGAGACAATTTCGTCTACCGTAGCAGGAAATGTTTGTTCAATTGATTTTTGCTGCGGAATGTAGCCTATGCTTTTGAGAACAGAACTATTCTTTCTAACGTCTTGATTGAATATTCGGATCTCACCTAGGTAATCCCTCAATAATCCAAGCATACAGCTAAAAAGAGTAGTTTTGCCAGCACCATTAGGTCCAATAACTCCTAACAAGTCTCCTTCATTAACACTAAATGAAATATTCTCAAGTACTCTGGAAGAAAAAGATGTGGAAGTGACTCGGTAAGTGTAGGACAGGTTCTTGACAGATGCTACATCTTGCATTGGAGCCCTCCTTCATTAACACTAAATGAAATATTCTCAAGTACTCTGGAAGAAAAAGATGTGGAAGTGACTCGGTAAGTATAGGACAGGTTCTTGACAGATGCTGCTACCATCACTACACCTTGCATTGCAGCCCCTCCTTGAGCTCAGCAAGGTCTTGATACATCTTGTCTAAATACGTAACGCCTGCTTTCTGCTCGGTTGCGTTTACGCCTTCGATCGGACTTAATTCCTCTACTTTTGCGCCTGGAATCTGTTCTGCTATAGCTTGAGCTGATCTAGGATCAATCAGGTCTTCAGAGTAAATCATTTTTAGCCCTAATTTCTTTGCTAGGTTCACTACTTCTACTAGTTTTTGTGGAAGTACTTCTCCATTTGGTGTAAGCCCTTCGTGTATTGGATGCACATTTAACCCATATTGCTTCGCAAAATAGGCAAACGCTAGATGAAACGGTATAAAGTCTATTTTTGCACAGTTGGAGCTTGTGAGGTTGCCTCTAAATGCGGCATCCAGTTTATTCAATTGTCCTATGAAATTTTGGGCGTTCTGATTATAGTATACGGCATTCTTAGGATCCACCTTGTCTAAACCATCTCGAATATTTTTAACTTGTTGAATAGCTAGTACTGGGTCTAGCCAAATATGTGGATCGTTTGGTCCTTTAATCTCAGGATCATTTGGATTTGCTAATAGAATTATTCCTTTACTTGTATCAACGGTGTTCTGTGGAGTGAGATTGTGTATCCAAGGTTCTTCCATAGAAGCACCATTATATACCAATAGATTTGCTGAATTTGCTTTTTGCACCTGTTGTATTGTGGGATCAAAATCATGTGGTTCTGAACCAAAGGGTATAAGAACTGACAGATTAATTCTGTCGTCTCCAACTGCCTTGACCAATTGGTAAATTGGATAGAATGATGCAACTACATTAATTTTGGCTTGACTAGAATTTTGGCTTGTGTTCGTTGTATTTGTACTATTATTTGAATTAATGCTCGTATTGCCCGATGCGTTAGTGTTGGTCTGATTTGCAGCGGCAAATGCTTTCAAAGGTGTTAACGCTACAGTTGACGTTGTCGTCGCAAGTAATAGAGCGATAGTCAACATAGCTGCTGGCGCCTTCAAGATTTGTTTCATTACCTCAGCCATATGATTATTAAGATATAAACGTTTGTTATTAACAATGATATCGTATTCTTAATAACACTATTAAAATAGGGTTAATCTATGCCATGTAAATATTAACCTTGAAGCTTTGGTTTCAAGTTAATAAATCTCTGAACGAGCCTACCTGCATCTCACCGGTATGCAGTAAATTTTGATTCCAATAGTTACTCATTGCTACGGAAATATCAATTTCGTTTGTCAACCATGTTTCGAAGTACAACAGGTAGTGAAAGTAAATGGTATGAAGCTCATCGATATTATTTCCAACCGTAACTCTATCGATAGCTAGTAACCGGCGCCCGACACTGACGATGGTGAACCGTAAATCTCTTCATATAGATAGAGCTTCATATAGATAGAGGGTCAGTCAATTTTTGGCTGACCAGCATTCCGTCAAAGCAATCGTCGTGGACAAGCAAGATACTAATCATTTCATTTTTTCAGAACATGCTTCAACCATCTGTCCAAAACAATCGTAAGCCGGAGGATTGGTTGGTAAAATACAGCCATATTGGTCGTGGTCGCAGATATACAACCCACCTTGCTGCTAATTAAAATGATTTTGTCTGTTGAAATGCACTTTTACGTTATTTAGCTATAGATAACGTAGCATCAAAGGAGAAGATGAGCTACAACAGTATCGACGATTGAATAGAAATTACGGTATACTAATTCAGTATCCACCTGATTGATAGTGTGCAGGAATCGAAATCATCTGGTGAACTTATCAACGTCGCTACATTCCTTTCTACAACTGGTAATTGGTACATATAACAACGATGGAAATCTAATCTATTGTATTAAAATATCTTTATAGCTCGCAATAGTCTGTCATCAGGATTGCGCCGTAACAAATAAACGATGACTATGTCACCACTAATTCTACGTTGTCCATATTTCGATTACCTTGAAATTGTCTAGCCATTTCATTTATTTCACGTGCATCACCTTTCAGAAGGAATATTTCAAGGCATTTATCGTTGTCAATCTTGCTGTGTAGATGTGTATTAATTACTTTGTCATAAGTGTGTCCCATCTCAGTTACTTGATCATCAGACTTTTCGTCATGAATTGCAAGAAATAATGCGTGAATAAATCCGGTCATGCTCTTTCTTCTTTTTTCTTCAGACAACAGGGAACGAATACCGGCTCTTATCAGCTCAGATCTACCTGAAAAGCCAAGTGATTTTTGAATCTTATCCATTTCTGCAAGTATATTTTTATTAAGAGATATGCTTACGATAGTCAAGCCAATTTTCCTCTCATTAGACCAGTCATGTACATAACGTTTTCTTTTAATAATCTTATTTGGTTAGTGACGACTTATATTATTTAGAGAACAAGATGACTAAGTGCGGAAACTAAAGTAAATGAATTGCGTCCGGCCATGAGCTATGAGCCATGACCCAGCTTCGTAGCCACTATTATGATTAGGGCAGGTCTAGACTAGATGACACGCCCGTCTTATGGTGCAATTATCAATATATTTGGATTTGTTAGTCAGTGTATCACTGGCATCTATTCACACGAGGTATAAAAAATACTGGCATGTCATGAACACCTGCCATCTTCCTATTCGGCTGTAGATGATATTATGCTTCACACGTGGAATGGCTATGAAGATCTGATCCTTTGAATGATCCTTTGAATCAAAAATATAACGCTTCACACGTGGAATGGCTATGAAGATCTGATCCTTTGTGATTTTTAAGTTATACCTCCTCTATTCTTTTGTATGTTGCCTTAACTGTATCAAGGAGTGACATATTTAAGTGACCCCCCTCATTGATTTATTTTTCTCGCAAGGTTGGATTGATGATGTGATTCAATGGCTATTAAATGTCAAATTAAATAAATGGGTCTTCTGTAAAGCTCATTAGCGAGGGAATATGTCGCCCTTGCCGATACCAGGGCTGCCAATATATTAGGAGGAATTCCCAATATATCATGTTGTATAATTACGGGTCCTAAGCAGCACTGCATCATGAGGATGCAAAATTCGGACTTCCCATGAGTCCTCGTAACTCACTTCCCGCCGGTCGTAGCAGTCAACACAGTTGATGGAGGAAGCACTATCAGCTGTCCTGTCATAGTTGGCTGATGATATGTACA
>JBAVTY010000049.1:0-2355 GCA_049696495.1 Candidatus Nitrosopolaris sp. | reverse complement strand
ACAAAATCTCCTAAACTCAATGTAATTGAAGTCAGATGGATGTGGCTACAGAGAAAAGCCATTGATAATAGTACGTTCAGAAATCAATCAGATATTGGACAAGCAGTACAGGAATGGACTGAGAATTACAAAGCTACTCATGGGAGAAGGATAACTGACATCTTACAGATAGGAGTAATGCAATCGGTTACATAACTCTTAAGATTAAGGCATGTGTGGAAGATACTAATTTCAAAGGTGAACCCATGCTAGTATTGGATGCCTCAGGAGTATGGAGATATCGCAGAACAGTTGAAGGTGCATGCTTCTGAGGAACTGGCACACGCTCTGGAGGTGGCCAGGCAGATCGACTATCTTGGCGGGGATCCGACCGTGAAAGTTAAAGACGCCGAATATTCGCAGGATTCAAAGAGGATGCTCGAAATTGACTTGAAACAAGAACAAGAAACTATCAAGCACTACAGAGAGAGAATCCGTCAAGCGAAACGCTCTGGCGAATTTGCACTCTCTGAAGCATTAAGGGATATTATCGTGGAGGAACAAGATCACGAAATAGATCTAAAAGACGCGCTCGGGTTACGATAATAACAAACCAGTTCGAAGCATAAATCAATGTAAACCCAGATTCAGGAAGACGATCGCTTCTAGGTTGCAAGTTTAATCAAATAGGACGCAGCCTCATTCTTCTTTCGAGAAAAGTGTCGCTTTGTTGAGCGAACAATCCAATACATAAAAGATAGAACAGAGATTCCTTGTAATAAAAATAATTGCAAATTAAGACACGTTACCGGCTGGGTACACCTATTTGTTGGTTATTACAATTAAGAGATGTCGCTTTTGGTATAGCTAAGTATATGATTATGATAATACCTTCATTTTACGAAATTTTGTACCATTGATTGTGGAAACAAATAGGCATAGAATGGTGAAAAAGAAAAGACATGAGCTGTATCAGTAAACACCGGCATATTTTTACTTTCATAAGATTAACAGACGGTATTTGAATCAGTCATTTTATATAAAACAATTAACATATATTAATGTTGTAAGTGATTTATTATTTGAATGTAATATTATTTCAGGATGAGCTTTATATCCATCTTTCTCTCAGTTTAGAAGCGTTGGGCGGAAATAATAATAGCAATAACACGATAAACAGCATCGAGAGAGGTTGTAGTTGAAAGATGTACTACGCGAGTTCAGTACATAAGAAGAACAAAAGCAGAAACGAATTATTAGTAACTCTAAAAGGCGTAAAGTATGGTGCATTTGCAGGTCTTATTGGGACTTTACTCATATGTTTAGGTATAGCAGCAGCTGAACTAGCATCTGGATTACAAATAGGTACATTTTACTCGGTTATTGGTATTACCTTAGGTTTGAACAATGTTATAAATGCATCATATCTAGGATTTGGACTTCATCTACTAATTGGCATGGTGTTAGGAATGATACTTGGAGGAATCGGAATCAGATGGAAGAAAATACGCTCTTTGATGCTTATTCCATCTAAAAGTTCACTATTTGGCATAGGAGCAGGCATTGTTATATGGTTACTATTATTCCTTCCGATAACATCCCTTTTAATACAACCTTCTATTCAGCGCATCACTGTAATTTTAGCAATCGCATGGCAGAAGGCCATCCTAGCTGACCAGCTAAGTCATTCAATAACAAACATTGCACTTATTGCAATAGTCTTTCACCTTGTTTGGGGAGCGATATTTGGTTTTGCGATCAGCTCGTTGCTGAGAATTAGAGTTTACAAAATAAAGCAGCACTATAAGGATATTATGAATATTGATCCAAAGATACGGTTGGTCACTATATGTGATACAGATGGCAACGTAATATTCTATCGTCATCGTCAGGGTGTACAGAATTTACTTAGCAAGGATGAAAGCAAAAAATCTTTAGAGATGGCTATGGCTGCATGGAAAGTACGTGAAGGACTTTCAGAGAAGATCGGAAAAGGAATGTACGTTTTAGCTGAATACGAAAAGATCAAACGCATTACTATGCCATTTGGTGATGAGCTTTTACTTTATTTAACCACAGAAGTGGAAGCGGATCACTCAAGCATCTACGATAGAATCCGCAGTTTAGAGGCAGGTTTAAAATATTGATAAGTTTTGTAATCAAGAGAGAAGCTGAAAAGATGATAAAAGAAGAAAACTAATCTAATAGATGAGCTCGTTCAATGTAGCAAATTTTGCAGTCCTGTGACCATAAAATTCTGGCAGTCACAGTAAGAATATAAAATAGATTAGTATAACACAATCGCCGTGTCGCAGATAAAAGCTGATATCGTGAATATCCTACTGATATGCTGAAACTCAAATCGTTAAAGGAACC
>JBAVTY010000048.1:0-4007 GCA_049696495.1 Candidatus Nitrosopolaris sp. | reverse complement strand
TAGCAAAGTCTGGAGATATGCAAGTTTCATGACCAACTCGTGGAAACGCCTTTTGAATTACAACTCCTTTCACAATTTAAACAGAGAGAAGGCGAATATAAGTAAAACCGACATAGTTTTTTCCAATTATCTTTATACCCTTATTATTGGTCGTGGTAGTGGCGGTAATACTGCTACTAGTGGCTTTAATGTGTTAAATTATGCATTTCAGCCTTTTCGCTAACAGCTCACCGATTCCAATTGCTTACAACGGTAATACTTCTCGGCATCTAGCAATGCGTTCTTCAAATATTTTACAAGAAAGCTATAAATCTATCTTCCAGCAAGCCAATCCTCATCTTTCCTATATAGATCCTATTTTGTGGAAGACATTGTGTGATGTAACTACAACTCCTGCTACAATGATAGAGCCAACGAGGTTTCTAATAGTCATTGGTAGACTTGGAGAGATTGCTATAAACGAATGTCCTAACAAAGTGTAAATGTTATCTGTTAGCCAGAATGCAAGAGTAATCCAGCCAATCATGGCTGCTGTCATGGCACCAAGCCGAGTTCCCTTTAAAGTAAAATACAAAGATATCACAATGCCAATATACCATACAGTACTTAATGCTAGCCAACGATTTTGAAATATTTCTGGCCTAGCATCCAAAATATAATATGTAGATCCTATGGCAGCCATTGCAATTAGGAATATCGGTAGAAGCTTGTTGTTTAAAGATAGCGACGTTCTCTCCTTTTTAAAAGTCTTCTTTGTTGTTGGGATCTGAACTTCTTTGATAGCATCTGCTACCGCTTCTTCAAAGTTTTTCAGTTTAATCGGTATTATCTTTTTTATTGAGTCATCTGTCACCACTGCTTCATGTTTAAGACTATCAATAAGTGGTCTAGCTAAAGATGCTCTGACAGGTGTCACAAGATCTATCCAATAAGAAGAAAGCCTAGGAGTTAGGAAAGGAATTAACAGTATTCTTACGGATTTGTTCATCATTTTCGCATACCTCTTCATCATATCCGCATACGTAAGAAGGTCTGGACCCCCAATATCATAGGTTCGAGCTTCTGTATCGTTGGCTTCGAGACATCCAACTAAATATGTTACAACATCATCCACTGCAATAGGCTGTGACATAGTCGTAACCCATTTTGGACATATCATGACAGGGAGCCTTTCAATTAGATATTGTAACATTTGAAATGACCCTCCACCTTGTCCTAAAATGACCGCAGCACGAAGTATTGTAACCTTTGCCGAAGATGTCTTTAATATCTCGCCAACTTCGTTTCTGCTGCGAAGGTGTTCTGATAATTCTCCCTTTTTCACTTTTTCAGTGCTCAGCCCTCCTAAGTATATTATTCTCTTGATTCCACAATATGTGGCGGCTCTTGCGAAATTTTCTGCCGCCAGCCTATCTCTTGCTGCAAATTCTTTCCAATCCTTGGATGAACCTTCCATTGAGTGTATTAGGTAGTAAGCAATCTCGATTCCGGTCATTGCCTTAACAAGTTCTTGATAATTCATGACGTCTGCTTCAACTATATTGACATTTTCAGGAAAGCAGCTCTTGAGTGACCATAAGTATCTTGTGATGCATATTATACGGAGTTTATTTGATGGTGAGGAAGCGGAGGAAGATAATCTATTTACTAGCCGACTACCTATAAATCCACTTGCACCTGTAACTAGAACTTTCATGCTTTCCGTCCTCTTGAATTATAGGAGTTTAGGACCTATGGATATTTCCCCTAAAATCAAAGCTCGCTAGTATTTTTGTTTTTCCGATTTGTCTTCCAGCCAAGTCATATGAGAAGAATCTGGCGGTAATTTCTGCCAATTAACAAGAGCCGATTTTTCATCGCCAATTGTAAATACCAAATATTCTCCTTCGACGGTCTTATCGATGGCAGTAGTGTAACAGTAGTGTAATTCGCTCAACCACTGCACTGAGATGATTTAACAATTTTATCTTTCCCATATAATAGCAAGAAGTAGCATCATTGTCATTAGCACTGCAGTGAGCAGGGTCTTTTAATCCTGGAACAATCGCGGCTTGGAATGTCTCCACGCGCTTCGTCGTGATAGCGTCGTCATGACTTCACTATTCTTTTCCAAATATTCTTTGACCCCGCTATACGGAAATGAGTGATCAGCTTGTAATTGGAAAAGGACCTCACATGTCTTTCAACAAGCTAAAAGATTTCTATTTCATAGCTTGAGACGATACAGTTCTTGCTGATGTAGCTGCACGTTTAACTATCAGATCATGATACTCCAAAACACGATCTTCAAGGTCTTCTGGAATTGACTTATATAGACATAATACTGTAGTCGGTTCTTCGAATTCATTTGCTGCCGTCTTCAACAGATTTTCCTCACGTACTGCATCCTCATATCTACCTAGTGCTACTAGTTCCCCTGCTAACGTGCCTAGAATATTTATTCCTGTTTTTGATTTGCTTTTTGCTAACTTCCTAATGCGACTAAGCGCTTTAATAATAGGTTCGATCGAAAACTTGCCATCAGCAGCGAAACACTCATCAGCTGGAATAACGATTATATCATGTGAGTTAAATAAGAAATTTAAATTCTGGATCCTATCAAGCGATCGCAAAAATGCGATGTTCTTCCTTCTTATAAATAAGTTATACGTTGATCTGATCCGGATAACCTCTTTGCCGTCAGAGGTGATCCGATTCGCTTCTTGAGTATAATTTTACTCATCCAGCATTTTCTTAAATAATCATTTGTAGTCGTAATTTATCTACAACCACCAAACGGCTTATTTTCAATTATTACAGGGAGGAACACTTTGTGAATAGAGCTGCGCCAGAACAGGAATTCCTCCACACGCGATTTCTTATTTGGTATCTATGTATGGTAAGGTAACGCTTGCTGCAGACACTTTTGTCATTATATAACCATTTAATATTACCTATGGCAACTCTTGGGTCCATACGTGCCATTAACATTGCTCGCTGCTGCTACAGAATTCCCATAACCATCCAAGAATCCTTTTTTGTATTGAGCTATATGATGTTCAAGAAATCCGAAATTCGGATGATTTTTCTGCGTACATGTATCAATTACATGATCTGCATATTTATTTCCTGCTTTGACACCGGCCCAGTAAGGTATGTGATATGCGTATGATTGCTCATAAGCTTTTGTGAATGGAACACAAAATAGAGCGTTCACAGTACATGGAGGGTTACGCTGTTGTGTTTTGTCCTCCTTCATCCCAGCCGGTTTTATTTGCAACCTGCCAGATCTGCGAGCTATTCGCTGGGCGACCAAGAAATGCTTTGTCAAATGAAACCAGATATCCCAGACAAAAATTGGGGCTATGCTCGTGCCAACACCCGAAGGAAACTCCGAAAGAAAATGCGAAATCAGACTCTCGCATTTCTTTGCCGGCTACCAAACCAGATCTCAATCCCAATGAATAACATGATGATGAGGAATTATCGTTGGGACATTGATGTTTGATGTCTGGAGTTCCAATATCGGTTGATAGGAATGTCAGAAAACCCAAAGCATGTGGAATAGAGAATAACATCAATATCATTGGTGTCAACAGGATTATCTTAATCAGTCTGTTTCACTATTCCTTATCCTAGCTAGCTTTTCTCTCGCTTCGATTGCTAACATAGTCGACCTGTCTAAAACATTCAGCACCTTTTGTAAATCTATCTCTTCATTTGTCACTTTCCATAACCTCCGTTAGTTGATCTACAACCTTCCTGACAATTACAAGCAGGCAAATTTCCTACTTTGCAAGTCTTGTTACTGGTGCACATCATATATTAATTCAACCAGTATATCCAGTATATCAATTTCTAAATGTCTTTCGTGTCGTAAAAACAAGATAAAGTGATGCCGCTTTCTAGCACAGAAGTTCATATCAGCATATGATGTAAGATCCATAACGTAAAGAATGGGAGCGATAATTCTTTCTTCAGTCATCATAATGAGCGTTATTCTTCCTTAAATTACAAAATTATTATGG
>JBAVTY010000047.1:0-2259 GCA_049696495.1 Candidatus Nitrosopolaris sp. | reverse complement strand
CAAATTCATATTCTATCAATTCTAGTGTTCCTAAGATAGGCACGATAGGAGATCTCAGCTCATGAGCAGCTAAACTGACAAACTCCGTTTGTTTATTATATTTAGTGTTTAAATCTTTGTTAACTTCTTTAAGATGATTAATTGATTCCTTTAAATGAATGACGGTTGCATTAACCTGTCTATTCGATTCTTCTAACGGCTCATCCTTTGTTGCAGTATGAATTCTGTCGCTTCCTGTATCGATAATTATGCTGTGGTTATGAGAAAGCTGATGCTTGTGCTGGTCAAACGGGTGCCTGGTTAATAACGAGCCGGAATGTGGACATATAACATTAATGACATGATTTTGATCTTGTCCTCTTGTTTTTTCTTGTTGTTGTAGCCATTTTATATAAACGTCTTGCCACCATTTCTCCACTATATTGCATTGATCAAAGTGTTTATCCCTAAATAGGTTATCAGCACAATCAGCAACAACAAGGACGCTATTGTTACGATTTAATTTTAGTTCTTGTTGTAATTGAACGTAGAACTCGTCAAAAGGTGTTAAATCTCCTGCTAATGCAGAATCATAAAATGGTTTCAGATTTAAAATTATCAAATTCCTTTTAATGATATTTTCTCCGTAATCCTTAATTTGCCTGGATATCTTTGATAAGTGTGATGTATTATATGCATCAACAGAAGCATAGATACAAAGTTGTTTTTCTCGTAATCCTTGATTGATGTAGTTTATAGATGCAAGCTCGCGTTCAGAATAGTCATTATACAAAAGCATAGCATGATGGCTGCAAGATAGGTTAATTACATTAGACATTACAAGATTCTCTCTCCGCAGCTATCATTTTGGACGATTCTTCCACTCCTGACTTATTATTTGGTAGCATCCTAATTATACATTCCCAGGTTTTTTTTGGTTTTACCGCAGTCCGTCTAGACCGAAATAAATATGGTCTTCAGTTACTTAATGTACTTAAAGAATCCAATTCAAAAGCTAATGAAAGACATACTAGATGTTGCAAGAATTGAAAATCATACATTAAGGAAAAAAGATTAAAGATCAATGTGTAAAAGTAATAAAACAGCGCGCAATTCCTACTTTCATCAATCTGTTTTTAAATTATATGATTCTATGGATTTACCTTGGGAAGAGGGTGTAATTCCAGGAACTATCCTTTCTTTAAATAGAGGGAGATCCTACGTCTTCTGAATCCTCACTATCGTGAATATTTTTTGCAGCTTTTTCGCACATATATATCCGTCAAAGCTACACTACTAATCTCTAATCTTGTTTAGCATTTTTCATTCTACTGCCTGGTGAAGAAAAAAGTACACGGAGACGCCCTATCATAATGCGTCCCTTAACTTCACTTTAGCCTTGTTAAGTGTTTCAGAACTAGGTTTGCCTTCCGCATGATCTTCTTCAGTCTTGATTTTTGCTTCAACATCCTGACTTGCATTCTTTACCTTTTTTGCGATGTCTGTCATTCACCAGATGTATAGAAAACATAGTTTAATACGATTTCAATAGCCTAGTTGGCAAGTCGGAAGTCGTAGTACTGGTGTAGGTGCTTACCGCCTAAAATCATTGCCTCCTAAAATCAAAACCACGCCAATCCCACATTGCTCTGGAACGTCAGTCAAACAGAGATATTACTGTGCAACTTATGGGATAATAATAAAAAATTAAAAGGTTTAGTGGACGTTATACTTTATATTTTTATGCTGATCTATTATTTGCCAAATTCCCTTGAAGTGTTCTCAAACGTTCTTGCCGTATTAAGTCAAGTATCTATGTTTTTATCAACATTCAATTGATTAAATGCTAATGATTTTAGATGGTAACAGGTGAAGTTAGCACCTTTAGCAGCTATTCTTGAAAATTCTTTTAAGTCATCTTTTTCACGTTGAACCATCTACTACCTATTTTTGGTTGATCCATCTTAAGCCGTAATACCTGAGTGTCTCAAATCCAACCCGGCGCAAAAAGCGTTCACCGGGGACCGAGAAATCACAGAATCCTGTTTATAACACTTGTAGAAGGCAGGAAAATAATATCAAGTAGGCTGATCCCGAAAAGAAGGTGCCTGATAAAGGATTTTTTTAACATTCATTAACTATACATATCTTCTGGCGACCCCCGTTCACTTAGAAAGAAAGCAGTCTCTTTGTTACCGAGTTCTATAGATTCAGATTCTGATTCTAATTTTGATTCTGACATACTCCTCATCCCTCGGCTCTTCCATTAGTGCCGAATCC
>JBAVTY010000046.1:0-2416 GCA_049696495.1 Candidatus Nitrosopolaris sp. | reverse complement strand
AAAACCAATTACATTGGTTGACTGTAATATTTCTGCCAAAGCGTTCTCCGAATCTAAACCCAGTAGAGACAAGGGTGAACAGAAATTTGAAGAAGGATGTAGGTGCAAACCATAACTATGGAACAGAAGAGAACTTGACTAACGCAGTAAGAATATATCTTAGATGTATAGGTAGTTGGCCTAAATTATGATACTTAACTTAGTGTGGTCTTCGTGCCATTGCCTTGTATGTCATCAGAAGACGAGCTAGATAGGATGAAGCAATATCTAAATGAAGTACTAGAGGAAGTTGCTAGTTTCAAAAAAACTGTTGAAAGATGATATTTTATATTAGTCAGCAACAAAATATGCAATGATAAAACAAATCAGTCTCATTATGGTCATAGTTGGAATAGGACTACTTTTAATTCCGTTAACAAATGTGGAAGCAAGTACTCATCATTTCAAATCCCATTTGCACGGCACACGCGGTAGTACCCATTCGGGATCGGAATCGGCACTTGATCTTCGTTGACTATCCTCCATTCGTATTCACTTTTGGGCATAATAAGATCTCCTTTAATCGGTCGTAGGGCGAATATATCCTCTTTTCGAATTTTATTTCCAGTAATAATATTCCTTATATCACATGGACTTGCAACAATGTCACCTGTGTTTGCGAAGAGTTAATGTATTGTGTTTTTGAGATAAACTGAAACGATTTGTTCATTGGGCCAGATGTATGGTGATTTGCCATCTACATTTCCAACCCATGGTCTCAGCTTCGTGTCCATTTGTTCTTGTGTTTGGCGTACCTGTTTGCCGATAAAATAGGTTTGTACGGCAAGGACGACAAGTGCACCAGTCGTAGAAACGCTGCTGATAAATTGTGTCCAGCCAAATAAATCGTCATTCATATGATTAAAGAATTGTAGGAAGAAGAAAAGTATTTACAAATAATTGTAAACCTTGGTTCTGGTAACAGGGAAATACCCTTAATTCAGATTATTGACCATTGTACTTTTACTTGTAGTTTCTAGATCCTTCGAATAATTCGCAGGTAGAATATGAACAGAGAATTCTAACCAGCATTGTTGCGTATGCTATTATAGTGTATCAATATATCCGCAATCTCTCTAATAATTTTAGCAGTTGCTGTGAAGCATCCGATATATACTGAGAAAAGTAATATCAGTTTCGAGAAATATGAACCGAACAACGACAGTTGCTGTAGCATTAATTGTTGCAGCAGGTTTAACGACAATGGTATATGCTGTACCAGGGACAGCACATTAGTGATGAAATGGACTTTTCTATAAGACAAACTGCAGTAGAGGGGCTATCTAGATTGATGTCAATTTTTGAATCCCCATTCTAGGAAACCTCAACTGGCTTTTGGATGGATTACATACACTAGTGTATTGCATCCCACCGGATTCGGACCAGCCAGCAAGTCTTCGTATGAATTATACTATGATATTTATGTAGAAAATTGTGTTATCACATATACGTAGAAAATTGTGTCTTGCCGCGTTGCCACACGGACGATGCTTGTTAATTCAGAAAACTGATACGGCTTTATACCGCGCATAGAATCAGAGCGATTATTTACCTGGGTCGTTCATCAAGCAAGAATACAGTACACACCTTTCTGGAGAGTATCTTCCTAAGCCTTTCTCCTTTTTCTGGCCATAATCCCATTTGACGAGAAAATTGACGTGTTTGACGAACATTTAAAAAGACCATGTTTCTATAACTAGATGAAATAATATGCCATCAAGGCTTCCTGACTGGTTTGTTATCCCCGGACGCACAGGGCATAGAGCCCGATGCCGGAGATGAGGAAGCTTCCTAACGTCGGGCCAAGAAATAGGCGACTAACTAGACCTCAGCCAATCGACAGCGTCAATGCTGACGTTATTATGGTGTAAAACTAGGCTCTTTAGATGCGAAGCGGTGCGTATGGATTGCCAATCGCGGCACACAGCATTTCCTATGCCATGCATGCAATGAGAGGTTAATTATACGTGGTTGTCCCAGGGAATGGAAATACAGACGCTACGTGATGGCAAAGGTCGTCAGTTTTGCTTTCCACAGGAGATCCGGGTAGGTGTTTGCAACTTCTGTCGTGCTGTAGTGCCGTTTGACGCGCGGCAGACGCAGCGACATCATATAAATGCCGTGGATTATGACGATATTCTTAAGGATACAATAGAATTATGTGCTAAATGTCACCGTAGAGAACGTAAAAGCAACACGCACACCATGCAAGGGGTGTATTTTTTCTGCAAATGATGCGAAAATAAGGGTTTTTGCCTGATTTTCAGCGAAAACACCCTCCTAGCCTGCTGTGTGCGGCTTCCGCTAATATACACAGCGTCTAGTATGGCTGGCAGAAATGCCAGTTATTGGAATGACTGTTAACAAACGTCAGAAA
>JBAVTY010000045.1:0-3648 GCA_049696495.1 Candidatus Nitrosopolaris sp. | reverse complement strand
TCTAAGCATAGGTGGCGGATAGTCTGTCAAGAAGTTATAGGCTAATCATGCCAATGAGTTCTACGACTAGATTAGAGGAAGTAGCAACCAGCAACCGGCATCGAGATCCCAAGGGGTATCGGATGTGGTTAGTAGATTTCGTCTTTTACAACTCTATCATATCTATTTCATTTATAAGATATTCTACTTTCCATTGTAGATTTTGTAATTGATTGTGCTTGGCAAGTTCCAATACGTTAATTATTCCATTTCATCCATCCCTAGGCCGTTTACTATTTTATGTAATTTTAACAAGGTATGAAGATCATATTTGTTTTCTTCATAAATCTGTACTAGTCTATACATATGTTTGAATAGTATTATTTTGTACTATCGCATGTCGTGTCGTCCTGTGACTACAGAACTCCACAAAATTCCAACAATTGCCATGGCCTGGTCTGCCTTATTTTTGCCTCTCTAACTTAAATATGTCTACTGAGGTTTTTCACTATGGCTAAAGTACAACACTATAGAGGACTTAAAACCAATCTAGATAATTTATACAATAGCGTAAAGCATGTATTAGAAACTCAAAAAGAGCTACGAATTGTATCAGAATATAAGGGCCTTCTTAATAGCATTCCCTTAAGGAGTATTGTAGCAGTAAACACATCTCCAAAGGTATGGGCTGGATCTTTACGTGAAATACATGTCTCTATAACAGGGAGTCCTGATGATTACGCAGTAGAAATTGCTTCTGGAGCCTGGTTTGGTAGTCTTGTTTGGCCAGGTGCAGTGGGTCTTCTATTCGGAGGACCCGTGGGTCTCGCTGCAGGTGTAGCTGTTGGTGGAATAATGGCTTATGAGTTTGAGAAACACATGTGGGAGAAAGTATTGGAAGTGGTAAAGAAAGAGAGTGCAGTCCACCCAACTATAGATTCGGTTAATCATTATCATGATTGAAATCAGTGCAGATGTTACCTCTCCTTGATTGAAAGCTGAAAACAATTCTTCTCCAACTTAGATGGGGCATTCACATTAATAGACCACTTCAGCTTTTATTCCTTTTGTAATTTTTTATTCGCCTTCTAAAATGCTTTTCATTTATACCAAATAGCATTTGTTTTCTAATTAAATCTTGATTAAATGGTCTTATATTTTGTACCAAATTTTGCATTCCAGGGAAACATGGACCATTACCAACAACATCGATCTGTTCAATCCATCCCGACCGATAACCAGCTCAGTATCCCTGACAGCTGGTCCGTGGGCAACTTTGCATAATTTCATTGCCTCTGGTCATTACCGACGAATTAGACATAAACTCATGTACGCCTGCGGTACTCCAATTTTGATTATAAATTATATGGGTGTCAAAGTCTACTGATAACCAGCGTGCAACTGAAAACACCATCTCTTAAGATTATTCGTGTTTTTGTCTCTATTGTATTATTATTAATTTTGTTCTTATCTGGTGATGATAATAATAACAAGCTTTCGTTAACATCCGTTTCATACGCACATCTATCACATTTACCCCACTACAACGGATTTGGAGCAGCAATTGGAAAATATTATGTCGATGAAGCATTAGATCCTGAATTTACACCACCATTGGAACCTGCCCAAATCACATTTAGTATACAGGATTTTAGTGGCAACGACGTCTACAATGTTTATACAATGGTAGAAATTTATCAAGATAATACAGGACAACGAATAAAAGCCTTTCCGTGGACAAATGAGAATATTGGGGACTTTTCGCTTTACTATACATTCCCTAGTATAGGTAATTATGACATTGTTCTGAGCATAGCAAATGATAACAACGGCAATAATCATATTGGTGTAGACCCGCCTAGAAGCATCCTAACTAGTAATTTGAATTGCGACTGTGATAGAGGCGTGTTCAGTATATCAATAACGAAGAATTTTGGCAATATCTTTTTCACAGCAATATTTGCTGGGATAGTAGGGGCTATGACAGTTTTTGGATCAGTGGCCGCATTCTCTTATAGAAGTCGAAAGAAACGTACTAAGCTAGTCAACATCAAAAATAGCACTGTAACAGATAGAGAAATATTGATTAGATATTCTGTTATGATGTTAGCGATAGGGGCAGGAATAGTACACCTTGCTATTTATTCTGAACACGGATCCTTGCGAATTGAATATAGTATTTTCCTATTGGCAGCTGCATCAGCCCAGCTTGCTTATGGTATTGTATATGTAATTATGACCCTTGCAACTGAAGTGGATTCAATCCGAAGCACTGGAATTGCAAAGCTGTATTACAAAAAGAGCACGATTCTCAATCTGTTTGGGTTAATAGGCAGCTCAGTCTTACTAGGATTGTACATCTATTCTGTGGCGTTACCTCCGCCACTCTCCCCTATAAACAGACCTGAAGCTGTAGATGTTGCAGGCATATTAGATAAATCTTTGGAAGTGGTTTTAATAATCGGAATAGTGTATCTTATGCGGTTGGAAAAGAAAAGAATTACTAAGCTGTTGCTTGAAGTAAAGTAACAAAAAAGGTCATTTTGTTCGCTAGGTCAATAATTGGACAAGATCTCGTAAAAGCGATTCTACGGCCTTCTATTAACGGTTAGCTCACCCCATTGTTATGAGCAAGAAGATACCAAAGACGTAGATTGGCAGACTGGTCTGAGCAGTAAAATATGGGTCAGGATAGTCGAATTCGATTACGAGAACCTTAACTCTTTTAGAAGCATCTGGAGCAACAGTAAGAAACCAGAAGCATGATCAGTGCAGAATATGGAAATTAAGGTATACTCATACTATTTTTTCTATAAAATAATGACGGTTTTTTTTGTCATTGCGATGTAGTATTCACTAGTTACCTAGTTGATACCAATTGATATCAGCGATGCTATTCGCCGAACTATGGTGGTGATTTGAGTGACTATTAGAAGCTCCATGTTGTGTAGAGCCGGAGCTGCCACCGTCACCGCTAATAATACCATTAATACCAACAATATCAGTCGAATTAGTAAAGCTATTCATTAGTTGGATATGGTGATGATGTATGTGGGTGTTAGAAGCTGCGGAAACGGTTGATGCATCAAGAGTTAGTGCTGTCGACGCTACCGCCACAAAGACAAAGATAGACAATGTTCTTGAAGTTGTATGCATGTTATCTGCATAGCTGAGATATTCTTTATACGAAGTTGGTTTAACTTCATATAAGTTATCTGTTATAACTAAGTTTGTAGCTATTTTATCTTTTATATTTGATTAATAACTGTAATATCAGATGACGCAATAATGATGTATTATGCTGACAGTTCAATTATAACAAATAATTAGCCACAGAAGAATATTTGGTTTAATTCAATAACAGTTGAGATGTTAGGCTGATTCTTCATGTTCCTGTGAATTCATTTTGCGGTGATGAAAGCACCACTAAGAATAAGTCAAGCTCAAACGCTCACTAATTTCAACAGCATTCATTATCATTATACGAATGCTAATCAACGATACCAGAATAGCAGATCTTGGGTCCCCCCTATTAATACAAACTAATACGACGATAGGTGCTGGACAAAATATTACAGGCTCCCTTTCATTGCGAAATATGTTGGCCAAAACGGCTGGATCAGAAGTACATGTCAGTTTAGCTAACGCTTCAACCATTGCAGAAAAAAC
>JBAVTY010000044.1:0-2373 GCA_049696495.1 Candidatus Nitrosopolaris sp. | reverse complement strand
ACGAATATCGCCTCTCTGGTCCCATACTGCTTGTCCTATGACATGAGCAATTTTCAACTTTGGCAATACTTTGGTCGATACTTCGAGAAATTGCTCTTCAGTGTATGGAGGCAGATGCAAGCGTCTAAATCGGGATTGCAATGGTCTTGATAGTCTTGTGATTTCATTGCAAGCAGCAAATACTTTTGTTCCCTTGATTTTAAAATCATATTGCTTACGAATCTGGTCCACCTTAATGTGTCCACTTTCCATGAAGTTGAGCATCTTGTCTTGAAATTGTCTGGGCATCTTATCTAATTCGTCTATGCAAATAATCTTCGGTCTCTTCTCTTTTAGGATATCTAATATTCGGTTTGTTGTGTTGCTCCCATCAAAGTAAACTCCCTCTCTGGATTCTAAAATTCCTAACAGAAAAAGTGTCTTTGCACTAGCAGGTGGCCCTATGAATAGCAAGTTGTAATTGTCTTCAGCGTCTAACGCACGTCTTACTATATGCTTTATGTCATCATATCCCTGTATCTTTTCGAATCCAATTTCCTTTCGAAATAAGTTAAGTATCATATTCTCATTTCATCTTCTCTTGCAGTAGTAGCATAACAATCGTTATCTAGTCCTTACAAATCCGGCCAAGAACCCTAACCCCAAGCCGCCGCTAACAGGAATTCCAATCGTATGAATTAGACTATGCACGTTAGTTACGTCAACGTTAGCGGCCCAATGTTGAATCTGTGTTGAAATGTCGTTTCCAATTCTATCCCAATTAACCGTGCTCACATAGCCATACTTTTGCAATAGCTGAACTCCAACAAAGAACATCCCAGCTATGAAGCCTACGATAATTAGCATCCATTTCAAGATCTTTTTCAAAGCAAAGCCCATTGCATATCCGAGCAGCCCACTACCGGCAAAGGGAATGATACTACTCATCTTCTTTTCGCTCCTGAGGATGTTTTGATATATATTCTGAGTGAAGAAAGGCTATGACCCTATTACCCAACCATGAACGGGGAACGATGATTTTTGCTGAATTGCCAAACTCACTTGCAATCGCCGTCATCTCTGATACATGGCGTGTAGAGCATCTCTTCAATTTTAGGCTCTTATGATTTTTCATTATACAAATGTATAATCATCCTCAGCTATATACTTTCCGGCTCGTCGTACCAGTTAGGTTACTAAATCTCTACAATACTCTTACAATTCTCTTTCAAAACTACCATGCTAGTGTTTAGCCTTCACCAGCAATCAGTAGAACAAGACAATAGCAATTCCGATGTACAACCGATACAGGTTATCAGTCAACCCATACAAGATAGAAATTCTACTTCCATTCCCAAACCTGAATAGATGTGTTTACAGATGCGTCTATTTCGTACTCAAAGACTCCAACGAGATTGTTCGGAGCTGTCAGCTTACCTGTTAAGGATGTTTTGAAAAATACTGAACCTCGGAATCTTGCTTTACCGGGTCCTGTAATACTTCCTATTCCTTGTGCAGTCCATGACAACATATCCAAGTCATTTTTCGGCATTAACACGCCCTTTGCCTCCCCATACAACGTGTCTGCTGCTATAGGAATAGTCCAATAAGTTCCAGTATTTGTACAATCAATCCCAGCATATGTTCCAACAGCCGAGAATGAGACTTCAATTTTCGGACCGGTGGCATCCAGAACTCTTTGACCTGTAATTTTCCCCTTGTCTTCACCCAATTTTTTTCCTAACATGATCTAACTAGTGCATGCGATCGATAAAAATAGTTGCTTAATATTTCGGCGCCTAAAAATGTAACAAAGTGTAGGATAGCCTCTTAGCTCACTTTTTCACCCGTCTTGGAAACTTTAGTTTTTTTGTGATGACGGGAATGATAAGACATTATCATCAGGGTACGAGATAGCAAGTCATAGCTTAGACATCTCATACCAAGAAACCAGACAATAATTCAAAATACAGGATGATACCTCACATACCTCACATACCTCACTTGTCTTTGGAGGGGAAATAAGAACAGCTTGACGCGCCGTCAGTTGGATAGACATCGAATACACTCATCATCACAGATAGCGAATCTTTTTGGAATCAATGTAATCGACGAGTTCTTTTGTACAGGATTCATCTTACTGGAATAGAGAGAAGAGGGATAACAAGTGAGTAACAAAAGACTGCCTACAATATATCCCTCTTATTTGAAAAGTTTTGCAACTTTAATACCTGTATTAATTGAAATAAGAAATACTCCCCAGGCTATTAATTCTGCTATTGTAAGAGCCTGATATGGCTGGACATATAATTGCAGTAAGGAATAATGAATGTACAACTTTACTGCTATGTAAATGACTTCAGAAACAGTAAAAGCTCCGAACAGTTTCATTAT
>JBAVTY010000043.1:0-2351 GCA_049696495.1 Candidatus Nitrosopolaris sp. | reverse complement strand
GCTGAGGAGGAGCTGGCAATATCTTGTGAGGTAAATATGATGCTGCTTAACACAAGTTTAATGAGAGCTTGGAAATAAGAAGACAGCTTGGAAATATTGATTTGGAAGATAATGGGATTACCCTAGTCGCTTATGTAGAATGCTTTAAAATCGAATAGCGGGGTAATGATAATAGTCGCGTGAATAGGGAATTGAATGTTGTAACAGATTGGGTAGAAATTCCGATAACCATTAGATCTATATGTTATGAATGTGGTAAAGAAGTATTACCCGGACCAGCTTTTTGGTCTAAATCCAAAAAATCTGCCAAGCATTTGGGCTGTGGTAAACCAAACAGTCAAATGATTAACAAAACGCCGCTTGATATTAAGACAAATATTCCTGCGTCTAATAGAAGTGTAAACAAATCCGAATTCATTGAATTGAAATGCTTCGTATGTGGAAAGATGGCGGGATGTCGTGAATGTTCGTTTTCTAACACGTGCAATCGGATAGTGGCGCAGTTATGTATTTGTGAAACATGTTTAAATCCAAACGATAAAGAGGAAGGTGCTTTTAAAAATTATTAGCAAGTATTTATTCGAAAGGCATTCGGTTAGGAGAAATTACCTATAAAGATCATGCTCATGGGTCAGGTGGTGCATTTTTTTTATAACATGCTCGCCCATCCTGAAACGCTCATCGAATTTGATGAAAATTCTCTGAGCATTGGTAATGGTTAGCTAGTACGTTCTCTATTTGAGCTATAACAGATAAGAAAGAAGCTTTGATTTCGACAAGGTTAACTGCTGTAGGCAATAATTATCAGTCCCATAATCAATCATTGATGCGTAAGAAATATCAATCGAATCCCAGCCAGAATTGGATTGCGAGAATTTACTATTGTTTAAAGCTGCCTGAAATTCATCTATTCTCCTATACAATTTTAATATGTGGTTGCTACACTTCGTCTTTTGAACCTCTAATCTATCTATATCGTTTCTAAGGTATTCTGCTTTCCATTGCAGATGTTCTAAATGGTCTCCTAAAACGGTTTAGTGATGAGGGCCGACGTTTGACAACTGGTCTAGTATACGTGGTATAGCAGACCGGAAGAGAACTTTGGGGCAGTGGGAAACAGCTCTTAGTCATGTTAAAACTCTGTCCTTGTTGCACATGAATAATAAGTGATACCCTTGAATATCATTTACAAGCTTCAAGTAATGCCTTTTCTCTCTCCATGCTTTTCCTCTCCCGATATTGGTGTATAATTTGAATAAGTAACCCCCATCCCAACCCGACGATTATTATGATTGGATAAACAAAATCTCGAGGGATCTCAAGAAAATAAGGATTCATTATTACGCATTCACGAACTATTATTACCAATACCAACACTACTGCTAATACATCACATAGGTTATAGTCTCGAATCCTATTTACCCACCCTTCCTTAGAATTACTCGCCATCTTTGCTATACGGTAACCTATAACTGAACTAATAGTAGATGCTATCGCTGCAACTAAAACCAATTTCAAAGGTCGAGGTATTCAGAATATTATGTGGCTTCACATTAGGAAGCATTGTATCAAATGTGAATACAAATGCGAAAACACCTAACGTTATTGCAATCCTTGCGACAAGGTAATGATCTACAGGTCCTAAAAAGCAAATAGTACCAAGAAGAAAGAATATACACAATATTGGAAAAATTATTGCCCAAAAAGCAAAATCATTCCTTGTGAAGTTTATATGGATTTTAATAAAAGTATTATTGCTCATCGGGTCATTTCCTGTCTGGGCATCACAGGTAAAATTCTTGGTATTAGTCTGTATACTATTACAAGATACAATTTTGGGAACTTCAGAATTCCATCCAGATAAATCTCCATAGGTCTGATTATTATGCTGGATTGTTACGTCTTTGAATGGGATTTTGACAATAAGATCGACGTAGTATTGATCTAAAGGAAATGACAATGGACGTCCGTTTAGTGTAGCAGAGTAAGGTTTCATTTCAATACCACTACCATTATCGTTTCCTAGCATCAAAAGAACCATATCCTACCGAACTAATGCTTGTCGTCCGATTGTGGAAAGATCCAGGTATATCCGTAGAACTCGATATCGAGCTGAGTAACTTTGACGTTCTGTCAGCTTTAATGGAATTACAGAACTGTGTAACTCTGTCAGCAGTTCCATCTCTGACGGAAAATCGGAATTAGTAAACATAGGAAAGAATTTAGCATCTGTATCTCTGTCTACCGCTACTTGATTTGCAACATCGATCAGCTCGTGGCCTTGTACCGAGTCTAGCACTCATGGGAGCACCAGTCAGGATCACCGATCAGGGCGCGAGCGAGAGGAGGTG
>JBAVTY010000042.1:0-3574 GCA_049696495.1 Candidatus Nitrosopolaris sp. | reverse complement strand
AATCATTAGAATTACTTCAGGAATTTCTCGGTCAAAACTGATTTGTATTCCCTAATGGTTCTCCTGTACAAATATCATCAATACAATAGTAATCCTGATGGAATTATAAGGCAATTTATTGTTCCATTAACGGTGACAACACGCTTCTTGATGACATGCTGGAACAGCTTCGTTACATAGATAGTTTAGCGAATGTTAAGCTTTGATGTGATTTTACAGGTCCATTCATGAGAGATTAGATATGGTCAGCCTAATGAACGATTATTGGTCAGAATCGAACCATGCATCCTTTTGCACGAATTATGGAACCGTTACTTGCATAAGGTAACATACAGGCTGGTGCAGTCATGTTTATCTTGAATTTTCGTCGACCAGAATTTTGTTATTTATTCTCTCCACTTTACTATCGCTTTTTACTTCCTGCATCCTAAGACTAATTCGCATGTAGAATATGAACAGAGAATTCTAACCAGCATTGTTGCGTATGCTATTATAGTGTATCAATATATCCATAATCTCTCTAATAATTTTAGCAGTTGCTGTGAAGCATCCGATATATACTGAGAAAAGTAATATCAGTTTTGAGAAATATGAACCGAACAACGACAGTAGTTGTAGCATTAATTGCTGCAGCTGGTCTATCAACGATGGTATATGCTGTACCAGAACAACGCGCATTGGCATGGGGCGGCTTCGGCGGCGGCTTTGGCGGCTGTGGCTTCGGCTGCGGAGGAGGGTTCTTCGGCGGCTGTGGCGGCTTTGGCGGCTGTGGTGGCTGTGGAGACGGTTGTGGAGGAGGATTCTTCGTCCATAAAACCATCATACAAACAATCCACCAGGTGAATAATTGTACCGGCAACGACCACCATGTAACACCACCACCACCACCACCATGTAACAAAGATTGTACCGGCAACGACCAGAACCAAAATGACAACCAAGACCAGAACCAAAAAGACAAACAGACAATATGTCTCAATACAGCGGTCAACACTGCTAGGCACGGCTTCGGCGGCGGATTCGGTCTCGAATAGGCTGAAAGTGATAAGTCTGTCTAGTGATTCAACAGAATCACAACCACTTTCCTTTTTTTAGTCAGTGCGGTATCTGAGAATATTTCCGACCAAGTTTTTTGTCATATTTGACTTACATATATTTCCTGAAACGATTATGAGGATGAAGCATAATTTAAGTAACAGATAAAATTCGACTATTTCAGATTTGAATAAATCTTACCTATTAGAAATACAGTATACTCTCCTGGAGAATAGTGGGATTAATGGCTTGGTTTGTTCTACCTCACGATTGATGACGTTGAAATATATGATCGCAGCTCAATTATGATCAGAAAACATTTGGAAGAAAATAAAGATGTTATTAGACTGCATATGCGGCACTATTGCATTCCGTCATTTTCTAAAATCTAATGCCATCCAAATTTCTAAACATGCCATAATTTGTGAAGAGCTGTGAGGAAACATGATTCAAATATACCATAACTTGCAATGTATATTCATCGATGTACCATAAAAAGCCGCGGATACGCAGATTGATGCCAACTTTTATTGCAGATGGCATAATCACAGATATAGATACATTACCAAATTTTCTACGGCTGTTCGGATACGCAATCTTATTGCTAATGTTTATGATCAGCATGATAGGAATAAACTGTAATCATTTTATCGTAACTATAATTAAGAATCTAAAACCTCAAACCGCATTCGCGATCAACAACAATATCAATAATGACAGAGGTTCTAAAACTAGCATTAACAACACTGAAGGTCAATATACAAATGCAAACAATACTGAAGACTGGATAGATCCTGAAAATAATCTCAAAATCCACTTTATATATTTGCCTGAATATCCTCTTTCGGGCAACATAACTCAACTAATATTCCATGTCCAAAGTTTACAAGTTGGGAGCTATTTGAAAAATCTGATTGCAGGTATTACTATAACAAACAACCTTACCACTGCGAAGATTGATGGTATAAAGGATACTAATGGCGCGTTCTCTAGGTTTACAAACATCCCAGTCACTAATGGTACTTTCTCTTTGAACTACAGATTTTTGGAAGAAGGGACACATCAAGTGATTGTTAATATACATTCAGATAATTTTGCACTTGCATTAGCATCATTCAGTGTCGTAGTTCAACCCGTAGTTTGAAATTTCCGCCCCTCGTTCTATCTACGCCCATGAAAACCGTCAGAAATGTACGACGTTATACACTTTTACTTTCCCGTCCAAAAGGAATGCATGATACTCGAACATCATGACCAAACATGACAGAATAAAAACAATCTGGAATATAATGCTGGGGGGGAAGGGATCATTAACCTTCAGCAGGAGAGAAAAGATCATTAACCTTCAACTCCACACAAGACCTTATTTGTCCAAGTGGTCAAAATAAAGATTTCTGTTCTGGTTGGAATCAAACGGCATGTTATTCAGAAGGGTGTGCCGGCTGAAGCAGTTGGAGAGGCCGCGGCCAAGCATTTGAGAAATATAATATTGGTGTTAAGCTAGCAAATCCTTTGAAGACCAAGGCTATTGCAGAAGCAAAAATAAAGACAGATACTCTTGACGCTAGAACACTTGCTCATTTACTTAGATCTGATCTTTCTTTTTTTACTATATCTATACCCTGATTATTACATGTTGCATTATTTACGATAATCATTATCAAAAATTAAGTTCAGCATTAAAATATGCTTCTCTATGTCATAATCCGTCGCTCTTATACGGGCTAGCTTGACTACGCAGTTCTATCAGCATATCAATAATTTCATCCTCACAAGATTCAGGTGGAAATAAGGGCAAATTCATAGAGCATAAGTTGCCAATTGATTAACTTACAATGCTGTTAAGAATATCTCTAATTACCTGCTTCATTGAATCAGGTAATATCTCCAACTTCCCTGAGGTACAATCCGTCAGCTTTCTTATTGCACGATTATAACTGTTGGGAAACAGTTCTTGTAACTCATAAATTATGCATTGAACAAAGACACGACTCTCTACTGTTTTCAATACGCTGTCTATCTCTATGCGTTTTGCAGGTTGCACTTCCTTTTCGTTGTCATCCTCAACTCCACAGAGATAATCCTCGTTATCATAAATGTATTCGTATCGTGCATATTTCACTGAGTCCTGTCGATATTGTTCCGCCATTCTCCTAATAGTAGTGGTTACAGATTTCGCAGGTTTGCCAGAAGCAGGTTTGTCGTCAACTGATAAAATTGTGTTCAAGTATAACTTTGATTATCTGTCTAGCTACATCATTTCTGAGTTGTCGTAGAATGTCAGATTCTTGCCTTGGAATACTGATTGAATAATGCCTCGTCGTTCTATTTTCCTTTTGTCTATCAACCCTAATTTGAGAAGATTTTTCCAATCCGCTAAGGTGATATGCAAGGGCTCCATTAGACAACCCAGTTAATCTTAAAAGCTCTCTATACCTTATTCCAGGTGTATTATTGATATGCGTTAAGAGAACATCTTTAGGGTCGTCAACCTCATTAATGCTACGAGTGGTTATTGACATAATCATCTATTCACCTT
>JBAVTY010000041.1:0-7915 GCA_049696495.1 Candidatus Nitrosopolaris sp. | reverse complement strand
CTGATGATTGTTGATACGTCTTCCTGAAGGTCAGTACATACTACATGGATATCCTTCGTATCGGCTTTAGCATTGATTACTATGCTAACGTTCTCTTTCAGGGAAGGTATGTACGCCATTACTTTCGCAGTCTGGTAAATCTGGCCATCAATGACCGTGTCAGTGAATTGGCCTCCTTTTCTGAGAATGTTCAGGAGGTCTAACATATGCATACTCTTGCCCTCATAGAGGACAACCCTGGTTACTCTGGGTTATACTGATACAAATTGGATAGCTTGTTGTATCGTTAACGGGCCAATAAATAGAGATAAGGATTTGTTATATGATTGTAATAAATAAGTAGTCTATAACTATCAGCTGTAATGTTCAGTACAGTGTAATGTTCAGTATCATAGGTATTCTGGCGGCACTGTTTGTTGTAGGTCCTATAGTTGGAAGTTACCACCAAGCATTTGCATATAGCGGAAGTGGTACAGGCATCCACAACCGTGGTACAGGCATCCACAACCGTGGTACAGGCAGCAGCACAGGTGGCGGTACAGGCAGCCATAACGGTGGTAATGGTGGTAATGGCGGTACGGGAACCGAAGTTAGTACAACTAGCGTAGCTCAATATGCTAAGCTAAACGAATTGTTTCAACTATTTCTGAAACCATAATAGGCCCTATCATTTCAGTCCTGGTCTGTTAACGAATGACTGAGATAAAATAAGGATGACGAAGCTAAATTCGTTAGAAAATAAGATAAACCCGAAACGCATAATGATCATTTACTAGGCTCCCATCGCCGCGGACAAGGCTGTCAGGTTGAGAGCATACTTAACATCATTTTTTTGAGGTCTTTAATGGCATCTGCGAGAAGATCTGTTTTTAATTGTATAACAACTATTCTACAATCTTTGGCTACTTTCCAGTCAGATTTTTCTAATATACTTGACATTCTCAAGACAGATATCGACTAAACTATACAAGAGAGAGTCCAATCCAAAGATAAAAGAGAGACTAGTTATTACTAGTTTTGAAAGTTGAAGGCGACGGTATGCTTCCTGCTCATGCTGCAGATGAACTCCATAGAAGTAGACCTTGGGCCTTATACTGGCTTGATAGGTTCTCCAAGGAGGGCATCAACGGTCTTAAGGACAGATCCAAGAGTGGCAGACCTACAGAAATCCCAAAAGAAGTGGCTGTTAGGATAAGAAAGGAACTATTAGGAAGTAAGCAGGTATGGACTACAAAGCAAGTAAGGGATATAATCTTCAGAGAAGGTGGAGTAGTAATACATAATCTTCAGAGAAGGTGGAGTAAGGTACCACTATACTCACGTCTACAGGATACTCCACAAATGGGGTTTCAAACAGAAGATACCAAGAAAAGTGCACATGAATCCAGCCTCAAGTAAGGAGAAAGAAGATTTCAAAAAAGAGACAAAGGGATACTGGATACTCTACCAGAAGGATTTACAATAGTATCACTAGATGAATCATTCTTTTTCTATGATTAACTTGTCAGAAGAGTGTGGATATACAAGAATATTAAAACAGTCGTTAAGGTCACACAAACACCTATGTATGTTTGGTGCCGCCTTACTCGGCCGGTGTCAAAGCAGGGAATAATTATGCAGATCATATGATTGATACATTTACGCTTGAAAAACATCCGAATTTCGGATTCCTCAAGCATCGTAAAGCCGAGTACAAGAGAGGCTTTTCGGACGACAACACAAACGACACTTATGGAACAAGGAGCAAGTAATGGGAGCCGGTAAAGTAAAGGATGAAACTAGAAAGTTTGGAAGAAAAGCAAACAAACAGCTCTCTAAACGAAAAAGATCCGCCAGGTCAATTCATAGGCTATCCAGAAAGTAAGGTAGAACGGCAAAGCGCATATAAAGAACCTGCACGAATCCATAGATAATCCTTAATTGACATAAAGTGATAGAGTAAAGTATGTCTACTTCAAAACATGACAAAGGTGATAATCATAATAGCATAAAGCCAAGTGATGGAGATACAAAAAGAATTATCAATCAAACATTTGACGATGCAAAAAATAAGGCGAGAAAAGCAATAGATGAAACACATAGGGGATTGCCACGGTATATGCAGACTGTCACCACTAATCAAGAACAGACAGTGAATGCAGCTAGAGATATCATAGATAATTACATCGAATCACAAAGAGATATTACTAATTCGTTTCAAAGTGCATGGAGTTCTTTTTTTGATAACTATTTTTGGATCTCGCCGAAACGGATTACAGAAACATACGCAAGAACAGTTAGCAGTATTTCAGATAGGACAATAGCAGCCATCAGGATATGGAATGGAACTACACTTGCAAGCACGGAGACTATGAGGATATCAATAGAGTACACGAGAGATAACGCTAGGGAAACGTCACGCGTAGCAGTAAATGATGCTAAAATGTTGGAAGAAGCGACACATATTTCAGATACAACATTAAGCAGCAAAACCAGTTGAAATAGAGAGTTAAGAACACAGAAAATGTTGATATTACAAAAGGTAGTATTTCAACCAATGTCATGCTGCAGTTGAATCATCTTGAAAAGCTATTAGGATCAATAATTAGCAAATTGCCAGTTTTTTGCGTTTAGTATTTCTGTGAGTATAGAAAGAAGCCACTAAAGCGTGATCAGGCATTAGATGATGCAACTAATGGACTTTCGGGAGAAGAACCTATCCCAATTAGCATAAGTTTTCTAACTAATACTTGCAAGGTGATATCTTTTCATCTCCAAAAACTTCCTGGAAATAGCCTTTCTTGTACTAAATATAAGACCAGTTAATCAAGATTTAATTAGAAAACTATTTGGTATAGATCTAAGCCTTTGACAGAACCAGGTTAGGAAATAAAGAATCCACGTGAAAAGGCTGGTCGTCAACTATCTAGAGAGAGAGAATGATCCTCCATTTTCTTACCAGTCAATTCGTATCAGATTCCACGATATCTAAGACTTAAAGTTGAAACGGATTGTCCCATCGCCTGTGACTTGCTGGATCGATCGGAATCAAGTAACTGTGACTTGCCGGATTTATCTCATTGTATAAGAAAATGAGCACATTCAATGATTCAAACTATGAAAGGTAGGTCTAATCTCAAGAGAAAGACAAAAGTAAGGGAACCTAGGCTTTAGTATCATTAGTAGGAGATCACCTAGAATGTGTAGAAGAATTGGTAAATTGTGATAAATAGTTAGTCTTATGTATTGATAAATAGGTAGTCTTATGTATTACTAATAATTAAAAAGAAAATGAGACGACGTCTAATCAAAGGGTTGCTGTAGTTACAGGTACCTCAAGCGGAATAGACCACGAAATATCATTAACATTGGCAAGAAACGGCTTTCTGACGTATGCTACAATGCGTAATCTCAATAAAAATGAGAATATAAAATCACTTGCAGAGAAGGAAAATTTGCCAGTAAAAATAGTGATGCTAGACGTTACTGATGACAGATCTGTCAAAAATGCAATGCAATCGATAACAGCTGAAGCTAACAGAATAGATGTGTTAATGAATAATGCGGGTTATGGACTAATTGGTGCATTTGAAGACCTTTCTATGGAAGAGATAAAGGCTCAATACGAAACTAATCTATTTGGTGTTATAAGAATAACTCAAGCAGTCCTTCCCATCATGAGAAAACAGAAGTCCGGGATCATTGTAAATATGAGTTCAGTAGCGGGAAGATTTGGTTTTGCTGGGTCGTCCGCTTATGTTGGCACAAAATTTGCTGTTGAAGGTTTCAGTGAATCCATAGCATATGAATTGGAGCCATATGGAATAAAAATCTTCTTGGTAGAACCAGGAGCTATAAGAACAAACTTTTTTAATGGAATGGTTTCTGCCAAGAAATCTCAAGATCCAAATTCTCCATATTCCAACTTATGCAAAATGTCGCTAGAGGCTTTGAACATATATTGGAGGGTGGCCCTTCTGCAGATGTTGTAGCAAAAGCAGTGCTTAATGCTATTACAACTGAAGATCATACTCTTAGGCATTTAGCTGGAAAGGACGCGGAAACATGGATGAAAGAAAAAAGTAGTATGTCTGACGAAGACTTCTATAAAATGATGAAGCAACTGATGAAGTAGGACGTAGTGAAATCAATAGAATAACACGCTATGCTATTCGCTTATTAACTCGCAGTGACTAGATGTCGGTTTCCATCGAGAATATATGTTCTTAAATGGTCTTGACTATGAAGTTGAGTCAATAAGAAACTCACCAAAATTTTTCGTGAGAAATCACTAGATATTGTAAAAATGACGCAAATAAAGCATGCTAATAAGCATAAAAGTGACGTGGAAGATGAGGGAGGAGAAAATTGCCAGCATCAAATAGCCTGTTCAGAGCTGGAATAAAGAGGCGGATAATTTTCTCATTTATTATCTCCGTATGAAAAGATGATCTACTGAGTTTATGGTTATTTTCTTCGTACATGAATTTATAAGGCGTCTTTCCTCTATCAGCCCCCGACGGCTGGCTCCGAGTAGCTTGATTCAAAAACAAACACTTTCCAGGAGACTATTCAAAAACGCGGACATCATGGAAACACTTTCCAGGAGATGTCCTCTCCTGGAGTCTCTCTTTTTCGAGCTTGTGATCATAGCTAATACGCATAATAATAAGGATTTTTATTATTCAAATTAACAATATACCACCAAGACTATGGTATGATAGCCACTGCCTACTCCTCGGTATTGATACTAATAATCCTCGCAGCTAGTGTTCTCTTTTTGGTTCCTTACGAAATCAGTGCCGGCCCACCAACAAATGTAGCAACGATAGCAGCAGCAACACCACTAGTCTTCAAAATTGATAATAAAGTTGCCGTAGATAGATTTGGTATAACAGAAATTTATCCCACTAAGCCAAATGGAGGAAGGGAATGGTATATCAATAAGAGTTCTTCACTAAATGACAATAGTTTTTCTCTTTCTGGCGGAACGGAAAAAACAAATTCATCTTTAGCAAACGCTACTTCGTCAAACGGTCAAATAATAAAACAACCTGATGGTTCTTATCAAGTATATGGTGTTCGGAAAACAGGCAAATACGACTTTTCTGTGCGAATGAATGTTAATACATTAGATAATGCAGAATGGTGGAAGAATGTAGAGATGACAGGATATGCTAAAGTTATCTCTGCTACTTCTAGCGACGCTGCTTTAGATTGGTATGCAAGGGGTCGTCTACATATTAGCGAGAGTCCTTGTGAAGGTATAGCTTATCATGCTGGGTTAAGAGCTGATGGAAGTGTATTCTGGCAAAAAGAGATATGGCATACAGGGGGGTACACAAATTTTAGGAGTAATATTACTGCTACCCATCCACTTCTTGGAAGATGGGTTGGTTTTAAGGCGATCATGTTTAATATAAACAATGATAGCGCTGTGAGATTGCAAATTTATCTCGATGACAATGCTACTAACCGTTGGAAGAAAGTTGCAGACGTTATAGATAATGGAGGGTGGTATGCAGACACTCCAAATGATCTATATTACAGTGCCAACTGTGGAAGGTCTAAAGATTACATTATACTGAATGCTGGCCCCATAGCCACATTTAGGTCAGACAATATGATATGGGACTTTAAAGACTTGAGCATAAGAGAAATACAAGCTTCATCTGATGAGTAATACTGTGAGGCTACATACAATTAACAATAGCTCAACTTGTGATCACAAGAGCGGTTAGACACGACGTCAACGCCAATGCTTCTAAAGAGGCTTACACGAATAAGTTTCAGTATAAAAGATTTGAAAACAGGTAATTATCATTAAAGGATTTTGAATGGTCAATAACACAGTTCATAATCTTTATCATCTCCTCATCGACCAAAGCAATAGATAAAGCTCTCTTTATTCTCTGGCTTTTGATGGTCATGGATTATTCAATGAATATTTAAGTACAAATACTTTGCATCATGTAGCACCACATGCAAAAGAGTTTCAAGTTTGGTGTCACAATTGTGGCAGTAGAAATATTAGTAGCAAGTGTAGTGGTGGCATCAATGAATTTCGGTAATATGTCAGCAGAGGCACAGACTACGATTCATGGTAACCAGACTACTAACGGTAAAACAATGGCCGGTGACACAACCGGTAATATGACGAAAGGAAATTCAACTTCAATGCCAACACCAGGTGCATGAAGGTAAGAAGAGATCAATAGATGTTATTATAAAACAAACCTCAACTTTATCCACTCTTTTTTGAGCTTATGTATTGAACATGTTGAACGATAGCAAGGTTGTTGAGAAAAGGCATCGGGCAGAAAGCAATTTTATCCTAATGAGTGGTTTATATCAGGCCGTTGATCTTATTCAGATACTCAATGATCCTATCATCAAGCATTTTGTATTGATTTTCGTTTATGTCTCTTCTCTGTAGAAGATAGATAATGTCACTACGCAAGCCTTCCAAGAAGTCCAAATATTCCTTTTTGTCTGCAGATTTTGTCTTTTTAACAAGTTCATCGTATTTGTTATGGACTTTTAATAGATAGGTGCTCACGCACTTTGATTGATTTCTGGTCCTCAATACTCCTGGTACGGTTGCTATAATTCCAGTAGCCGCCGCTCCGGTTCCTGAAGCAGTCGAAAGCATAGATAAGGAAAAGTTAGGATTATTATTATTATTATTGTTTTTTTGTATTAGCGCAGACGCCGCTTGACTCTGTTCAAACGGAAAGAAGGTTACCGTTATGATGACTAATAGGGAGAATATTGCTGTGATGACTATTATCTTATTAGCATTGTTGATGCCTAGCCTGTTTATATTCAATCTCAATTAACACCTTATTTTCTCTAAGCCAACGATTTCTTGCAATAACATGCTAACATTTCCTAAATGCTATCCTTGATCTCCTTCAATAGGCTGCGTCATCGTTGTTTGTAGTTCTTTATTTACTCTTTGTATGAATTCCTTTATTTCTACTGGTTTTCTGATAAGGTTTATTCGTTCTTCTTCTCCTTCTCGATTGTCTCGTAATATTGCTGCTTTCACCTCGTCGACCGGAAGTAATTCTCTTAATGCTTGATAATTGACTTCAGACGCTGTCACAAAAACCACTTTAATTCTATCATCTATCTTTTTGATTTCTTTATAAAGTTGAAAGCCATCCATTTTTGGCATAGCAACATCTGTAATTAATAGACTATATACACGAGATTCAAAGTTCTGTAATGCTAAAAGAGGTTCATTAAGAACATCAACTTCTTTAAATCCATTTTCTTCTAAAACTGCCCTGAGAGTAAATGTGATATCAGGTTCGTCACCTACAATTAGAATCCTTTTATTGCGTCTCTCCTCCCGCTTTTCCTTTTTTGCAACTGATTCTTCAGTAGTACTATTATCTAAAACAGCAGAATTATCGCACCTACTAGTAGAGTTAAGCTGTAGTTGTTGTTCCGGAGTATATATTTCGTTCATAAAATCATTATGTTTTTGGTATGATTATAAAACTAGAGACGAATTCCAGATCTGGATTCCATAAGTGGCTATAATGAAGGTGAATAGCAAATTCTTACTAATAGTAAAATAAAAAAGATGAATGTACTACATTATAAAAAAAAGATGGATGTATTACATTAACCACTTGCTTAAGGGTTAGGTGTTACATTAAAGTACACCTGATTCAATTGAGTTGCTCTTTCACCAAGTATGTTGTTGAATACTAGGTTGACATTCATCAATTCGACTGTTCCTGCCACGTAATGAGTCGGAAATACACTCACATCAAACTCAGCGTTTTGGTTTGCTGCTAGTTGACCTATACCAAAGAACGATGGACCCACTATTCCTATCGGTAGGATTGTAGAGAACAGAGTCTGCGGAATGTTTGGACTACTTATTGCAGAAGGCGTTAACCCATTGATACCAAGTGCAGAT
>JBAVTY010000040.1:0-5881 GCA_049696495.1 Candidatus Nitrosopolaris sp. | reverse complement strand
AATTCTATAGGCATCATCTAATAATTTAGCTGAAGAAACCAATAGGTACAGATAACACTTCTAAGCTAAGCCTGTGTTGAACAAAATTATCAAATAATTGTATGAAATTATGTTAGCCGGTCTAGAGATTATTTCCTTAGCCTTTTTTTGAATACTTCTTTCTCCTCATTTGATGCAATATTTATGAATCTCTTTCTTGGAACCTTAGGACTGAATTTCCACTTGTGTAATAATCTGTAGATATGAATATACCCGGATGGCAATCTTACTCTTTTACCCCACTTTTCATTATTTGTCGAATTTGGTAGACCGGCATATGCACATTTCAGACTACAATGAATACGTTCTACGATGTGTTGGCGATAAAGTCTTGCTCCACTATACTTTGATATGCGATATAAAAAATGATATTTTGGCATGCGTTCGTTACATACTCCACAATTCGCCCATTCGATAGGAAGGATATTCCCAAAAATTTTCTGCTGTATGCGAACTTTGCGAGGGTCAGTAAATTTTTTACGACAATCTCTACATCTATAGGCTGTTGGGCCGTGAGCAGGGTCTATAACTGTGTTGAAGCTCTTACAACGAGGACAGGATTTGCCGGTCCTTGCACTCTCTTTCTCCAGACTATTGGGGGAGAAATGTGTATTGGAGTGATCACGAACTTTTTCTTTTGTTCATAATTTTATTTATCTTGTCATAGTACATTCCGAAGATTGTACCGGCAACGGTCGCTGGGGAGGATGATGTGACCAAACATAACCACACCACACGTGTGTGATGGATGAGACCAAACACTATATCAAGAATTCAATTCAATACTCCCTCTCCCTGACATCCTTGAATCTATATCAGTAGAACCTATAACAGCAACAGTCTCATGGATAGATTATTGATATTGCAACAGCGCATTAAGCACAGAATCGAACAAGCGAAGAAACAGATACACCCGACCCATAACCGAGCATTTATCGATAGCGTCTTAATTGAAATAGATACACTGGATCATGATCTAGCACAGCACAGTAAACGGAACTGTTAAGCAGTTGGTATTATTTTGTTTTTTAGAATAGAAAAATCTGCCCTTTGCATGTGGTCTGTAAGTATGTGGCGCTCCATATCGCCCAGGCTGTCTCCGAATTTTTTTCCGCACATTTTACATTCGTATTCCTGTGGTCCATTGTCGGGTAAACTCAAGGGCATAACTAATAGATTACTCATCGTACATGATAAAGGTTTGTAGGCTAGCATGTGTCGATTAGACGTTCACTACGTTATTCTGACTATAAGTTATTTCTATAGATTATATCGAAAAGAGCTAACCTTATAGAGGATATTCCTGTCCTGAAGGGGAATGCTCCACTGGGCTGATCTGTGATGGGATTTATCCACTCATATAATGCATGTATGTGTGGATGCCCTTCAGAAGCAATTTTAGAAAGTAAAATATTACATTCCTCGATTTGATTGAATCTGCTCCTTGCCAACATCTCTATTCCCGAAATCCATGGCCAAAAAGTGCGATTGTGGTACTCGTATGGTCTCAAGATCCAAGGACCGCTATCTTTTAATTCGACTTCTGTCACCAAAGGCCAGTTATCATTCCACAGCCTACTTCTCATCGCATTAAGCGTACTGATTGCTCTCAAGTAATGGTCGCGTTGAATACTCTTCAACTCTTGTATTTCGCCTTCTTTCTCATTTTGCCGATTCGTTATCATGTTCTGAGTGATTGCAACCAAGTACAATGATACGTCCTGGGTTAGCATTCTAGATGGCCATTCATGACTCTTTTGGACATCAACGTAACTACTATCATTCTCTGACCATAATTTTTGTTCAACAGCTTGAATTGTGTCCATAGTTAATGTCATTAATTTTTTAGCATCACTTTGCATTCCTACTTTTACCAAAAGAGTGGTAAAGTCGATTAATGCAAGCAACCAGCTTGCTTGACTATAAACTATTTTGCCGGCTCTAAGAATGGTATCCATCCAGTCTTCGTTGTGATTCTGTTCCAATAATCCGTCCTTGTCTTCATCACGGCTAATCAGATAACAAACTGCTTTGAGCATTTTAGGGATAACGAAATCTGTAACTTTGTATGGATCTGTTATTCCAACTTTTGATAGTAGCGCAGATACATAATCTGAGGAATGTTCAGCTAGTAGTGGCAATTGTTGAAGATGAGGTTGTTGCTCTTCTTTCAGTAGAGTTCTAACTAAAATCCAGGACGTCGTTGAGAGCATCAAAGCTGTAGAATCTATGTCTGGATTCTGTCCATAAACTTCAGAGAAACCAGGCTGATATATTGTGGTAGGTAGAGCTCCTTCAAACTCTTTTAGTTTTTGTTCATTTGCTACTTCTGATGAAAAGTTCATTTCCGGTGACCCTCTGCCATAAACTAATTTCTGATCCTTATTGGCTTCTATTTGATGAGACCACATAAAATAAATCTGCTGCAATGCTCCCTGAATGTTACCTGATAGGAACCAATCTTTGAGAATGTAGGATGCATCCCTAGCCCATATTGCTCGATAAATGCCGCCGGGATCTAGTCCTTGGAGAACATACTCCTGCGTTTTCCGGATAAATTCATCAGCCCTGCTAGTGAATGTTTTCCATGATTTGGATGAAGGATGACGGCCTATAGAATCGATACCCACTCTAAGGATTTAAATTTGCCCAGATATCAATATAATTCATAGATTAAACTACTACTCCATTACTATGATTGCACCTTCACAGGTAACTCTAAGCGTCGGTCGGGCCGTCTGATGCGGCTATCTATCTATTTTGAGGAATTTTTGTTTTAGAAAAGTGTCCTTGTTAATGCTCATAGCTGTTGTTGGTTTAAATCTATTTGTGTGTGAAATTATACTTTTACGTTCTTTAGCTATAAAATAGCTAGACTAGCACATTAATCTATACTTCCCGGATCCTCTTAAGCTACACTCCTCTTTTTTGCTATTATTTAGCTATAGCATCTAGAGCTCTACGTAGGCTTACCTTGACAGCAGCCTAGGTATGCCCCATTCAACAAGCGAGACCTTGAAGGTCATGCACGATAAGGGGTCAGCTAACCATAGAGAATTGTAAACTGATTTTTACATGTCTTTCAACACTGCAGACAACAAGCTTCTTGATGAAAAGCTGGAACAACTTACTAGAATGGAGAGCTTAATGCTAAATTTTGAGATTAGTCTAAAATAGCATAGAATAACCTAAGTAGGTGAAACTTGCCAATCACATAATTTTTGTTATTACAGCCCCTATCCTGGCAGACTGTGCTGACGAGAAAAACAGATCCTGCAAAGGAAAAAATTTCCGAATCTAAAAACGATTGTGTTCTATAGAGGCAAGCATTGCCTCGAGGTATGGCATAGTTTAGTAACCTTTTAAGATATTGAGCAATCAAAACGATGCGCGGGACTAGTAACAGGATTTTCATAGAAAAGTAAGTACTGCTAATATCTGCCGCTCTTCTTGTACATTCAAATGCTATTTCTGTCTTACCAGTCCCACTGCTGTATATAATTGAGCCTCTCAAGCCGCTTGAAATCCATGCATCCACTGCTTCCAGCTGATGTCCTTTCAGATGAAAAGGAAACGTAAGTTTGGATATTGCAGAAGGAGAAATAACTTCTTTTGAATTAGTATTAACATCAAACGAATTTCGCATACAATATACTGCTTTCTGAATGACAAAGACAATGAACATGACTGCAGGCGGGGGTAACATGAGTAAGACTATGAACATGACAGGTTCGAACATGAGTAAGACTATGAACATGACTGCAGGCGGGGGTAACATAAGAAGTAGGAGTTAGTCAGTATGGAGACAAAAGAGGTAACATTTCCGATGGGAATAGAATATCCGCATCAGGATTGGTTATTGCAGCATTATTGACAGAGAAATAAAACCGAGAGCCGCTTATCTTGATATTGCTATGAGTACCCTTCCTAACCGGCATTGACACTCCTCTTTATCTCTCAAGCGAAGCCTGCCCCAAAAGATGGAGCGCTAATTCATCTCTTAAAATATCTCAGTTCCTCAATGGAATCAAATCCAGCTAAAGACGAATCCGATTTGGAACGCCTATTAGATCTACATGCCACATATTTATATGAAATAATATGAATGTATTTTACAGTAAGAGGATGAAAGGTAGGAATAATTGGACTTCTAGATTTATAAAGGCTACAATAATTCAAATGATGTTAGCCTCAGTACTTACACTTTTTTTCGTTCTGGCACTGCATGGACCTCTTCGTTTGCTGTGTTTCTTAATAGCATACAACGCTTCAGATGCTGGAGCTTCGTTCAATTTTGGTTACATGACATATCTAATAGGAGTTCTAGCTATCGGCATGACGGCAATGATTTACAGGTATTTTGAGCACACTCTGTGTATAGCATACGACAGAGCTACAAGAGTCTTAGCGGCACTAAACTTTATACTGATGAATGCGGGTATAGTAATTGCGACTTGGCCTATGATGATAGCTGGATATATAGGTGGAGTCTCTGAAATCTCATCTGAATTTGGGGGTAAAGGAATTGCTGTTCAGCAAGTACACGCATCAATATTCGTTCCATTAGGGGTCACTATTTGGGTTCCTGTAGGAATATCGGCCACAGCTTTAGGGATAATACTTGGATCTATTGGATTTTTTGTCAATTTGACACGAAATAGGGAGGTATGAAAATTTCTACGCTATGCAAGAATGTCAAAAACTTGCAAGTCAAATGGAATTTGGAGTTGGAGCCTAGGAATCTTAAAACTAGAGAAGGCAGATACACGCTACGAATACGTTAGATACATATGATTAGTCTGATAATGCCTTTTTCAGAGCCTCGGAAGCTTGGCTGATAGCTCGTGCAGCCGGAGTATCTGCAAGCGCATTGAGCATTACAAAGTTGTGGGTAGTACCAAAATATCTGACTGCAGTAACGGGGACACCTGCATCAATGAGCTTGTGAGCATAGGCCTCGCCCTCTGAGTGAAGTACATCGAACCTGTGATGATAAGTGCAGGCAGTAATCCTCTGAGTTGTTCGATTGAAGCCTGCAGAGGTGAAGCTGTTGGTTGTTTTCTAATTACCTTATTAGGAGCATAGTTATCCCAAAACCATTTCATAGCCTGACGAGTGAGCCAATACCCATTTTGTAATTTGATATATGAACTGGAATTGAAATTAGTACCATCCGTAACCGGATAGAAGAGCACCTGGAATGTGATTTTGGGTCCGCCACGCTCTTTCGCAAGTATAACAAGAGCAGCAGCCATATTCCCACCTACGCTGTCACCAACAATTGCTAGACGCGAAGGGTTTACATGCATGGTTTGACGATTTTGTGCAACCCACTTTGTTGGGGCATAAAAAATTGACCCAACAGACCATTTCCGAGCGCGTCATCCCGCATAGTGGGGACGGGCCAACCCAGAATATTATAAATAACAATAAGATAATCTCTAGGAATCCAAAATGGAACGGAAACGTGGTTATAGTGACTAACTATACAAGCTACAACACTTCCGAAACCGCAAACACTTGACGAAAAGTCACGTGAAAGACTACAAGGTCTTTTGAACGAGATTGCTAGTGAATGGAGAAAAGAAAACAAATCGGAATATGACAGAAGAAACTTCTGATCCTTATTCTAATTCCAGTCCTTCTGGTAATGATGCTCAATGCCCGTCATTTTCATCGTTTCATGCGATATATCTAAAGTCAACCTTCCATGCTTGTTAGCTATGTCAGTCACGCAGGAACTTTCAAAATCATACACTTCAAGCGAAAATAAGTCGTGGGAATCATTGACTTACTGAGGAGCTTGAATCTCTCTTACACTAAAATCCTTGATATCTACGTC
>JBAVTY010000039.1:0-2454 GCA_049696495.1 Candidatus Nitrosopolaris sp. | reverse complement strand
AGGGAATTGAATCAAATACAAATTACTGCACCTGCAAGTTCAACTTCAACTAAAACCACATGTTAATATTCCCTCTATTATTCCACAGGAAAAGACGAGAATCTTTGAAGACAAGATCCCCCTGAGTTCAGAAGGACAAAGATGGGAAAAGTGCAAAATAGACAGTAATGACAATGAACCAATTGAATATTTTCGAGCGAAAGGAGGTATTTCTGGAGGCGCAGGAGAATGGTTACGTCCATTTCTTGTTGTTAACAAAGAGCAATTAGAGATAATCAAACTGTTAAAAGAGATACGGGACAAGATCCATTAGGATTTTCTGTAAAACACTTTATAGTGGAATGACTATTATATTGGAGATATGGTTTGAGTGACACCGAGAATAGTGCATCATATGACAAAACTCCCACGATAACGAAAAAGATTAGTTATTCTGTCTCTCCAGAGGTGAGAGCTGATATTAAAGATTCACTTTTATCGACGCTACGAAATGATTCAGATTTACTCAAGGAAGTTGTAAAGGATTACTTGCATGAAAATCCTCATATTCTCAAGGACATTTTGAATGAATTGAAGAGTGAAGCCGACAGCGAAGAAATAAACCTTAGAATTGTTGATAGGGATTTAGCGAAGAGAGAAATTGTTGAACTCATAATGAGCAAACCTGACTGTCTAACTAGCGATATAATCATGCAATTAAAACTTGATAGAGTTGACAATGCCGGAATGGAATGCCATTAACTGCTATGATTAACACAATCACAGTTGGAGCGATGATAGCAGCTGCAATATTGACGATACCATTAGCGTATGCAAATGTGCATACTGCAACATACTGGAAGGGATACAAAGAAGGAAAATTCGACGCAAATAATAACGGCAATTATACGCAAGATTGCCATGGTACACCTACACAGATCAGTAATTGTGTAATAGGGTATTGGGATGGATTGAAATATTATGGTTCTACCGTCCCATTTAACATAGGCATACAATTAGTTAAATTAGATGCAGGACGTGCAGCTCATGAATCATGTTCATACGGTTTGACAAACGGCTCAGGGGATTTAAATTCAACAATGCAACAGAATAGCTGTATAGCGGGATATTGGTATGAGCATGGTCTTAACACTTCACAGCATGCAATCGCTCGCGATGGCACAGGCGGAACACCGGGAAATGGAGGAATAGGTGGCGCAGGTGGTAATGGAGGAACAGCAGGAAATGGAGGTCATGGTAAATCTGGCACAAATGCAAATGGTGCTCCCGGTACTAATGCAAATGGTGTAAGCGGTAACGGTGGCATAGGTGGAAATGGCGGTACAGGTGGATCGGGTGGCGCAGGTGGAATAGGTGGAGATGGCGGGACATGTACTACGTCTCCTTGTAAGGCGAATGGCGGTAACGCAAACGGAGGAAATGGAGGAAACGCAAACGGAGGAAATGCTAACGGCGATGACAGCTGACATTATCCTTTATTTTTTGACACACGCCAGTGATGTTACGCTCTTATGATTGCAATGTATAAACACAGTCTTCAAATTCGCTGCAAGGCATCTATCAAATAACAAGTCTGACCCATCAAATAACCCAACATTCAAATCTTGGTTCAGAATAAATGTACGATCTTTTTACGGCTTGTTTAATCCATCTTACTACTATTCATGTAGCGTCGAAGAAAAGTTTGCCATAAAATTTCGGCAATCTCGCACCGGTTGGACCTTGACTAGGGAGCCGGATCCGATTATTGTGAATAATGATTAGGCGTTCATCCCAGACTTTATGTTTGAGAGGTACGGCCGTCGCATATATTTGGAGATAGTAGGCTTCTGGACTATCGAATATATCAAGAGAAATATACACAAATTAACGCGAATTCCTTCTAAAAATAAGGAACTGTACGACGAAGACAAAGTTGATCTCTTTATCGCTGTGGATAACAATTATTATATTACTTCCAAGTATAAAAACGAAAATCCGCAAAAACGGTCCACAATGATTTGTTAGCAGATATAGACCGTCTAACTATGTGTAACAACCAGGATAACGATAAAGATCATACTACATAGATGTGATGGCAGCATATCATATCCATAAACGACTTAGCTGAAAAATACAATGGCTCTTCAATCTAGGGAAGCAGGATATGTAAATGATAACATGCTTAGTTACGTAAATGTTGGAACATATCTAATAGCACGATCTAAGATATTGGAACTGCAAAAGTCTTTGAATTCTATATCAAGTTTCGTGGATGCTGTCCTCCTCTTTAAAAAGTATAAAGTACCCGAATCCTGCCATGTCGATCTCATTTCAAAATTAGGCTATGACATAATATGGAGGGGGATCGATTCAACAAACGCGTACCTGGAAAGAAGACAAAAATAGGTCACGGAGTTCCATCCTGGACTGGTACTCAGGTTAGACTCCCGATAATCGGTAATATGATGTATG
>JBAVTY010000038.1:0-5854 GCA_049696495.1 Candidatus Nitrosopolaris sp. | reverse complement strand
CCTAGTCCACAAACGACACTACCAGAAGGATGTGGTCCTGGTTATGACAATTCCACATGCGGCAGTTCAACACCATCGAGTCAGGTTAGTTTACATGATCAAATATGTAATGCTTATCATAACGATGCTGTAAAATCGCTGGCTGCTCTTCTACCATTGGCTCATATAATATCAGGGGGCACCACGGCACTGATAATGGGTGCAGCGCTTTATTGTGGAGGATAGGACTCTGACAGCTCAGGCTTTAAGTGACCACCATAGATGAACTTTCTCCATTACCTGTTTAGTAGCAACAAGCCGGATCGTGTCTTAGCCGGAGCAATATATGACAGCTAAGGTGAAATCTAGCTCATGAAAAAAAAAACATCGTATGTTGGTTATCATTGCTTTAACAGTAACTATGATGATGGGTATCAATAACATGTATGATAAAGCCTTCGCGGATCCGGCACATTGTGATCTCCCTGGATGGCCGTCTTGTTATAAAGTAGGTCATGACGATGGTCTAGGGAATTCGGGTTCGTGTCCGAGTGGGCATAGCTCTGAATTCTGTCGAGGTTGGGAAGGCTAGTGGTAGCAACAATAATGGAGGTAGTCCAGCATTAGAGCAAAACGCATCAAACCAACAAGCACCTCAGCAAAACCTCTCTACGACGAACCAACGAACAACAGCTTGGAAGGATTTCGGAGACTTTAGCGACTTGGCTAATATTCCGCTTGTAGGTGGGCTAATAGCGTCGTATCCACATCTCATACACATATTTCATAACGAACAAGGCGTCTTTATCCCCTGGTCTGTCATATGCGCTCGCGGAAGCCAGTATTTGTTGAAACCGTGCAGCTCTCTTGTAAATCCAGACGGCAGCCTGACTAGTCAAGGCGATACCGCTGTCGGATGCATTCGTAATGGATTTGTAGCAGCTGCTGCCACCACTAAGTTTAATCTACCATTTGACACTATTAAGAATGCCCTTAAGGGATTCGCGGGTCTAACAGGATGTGGTGGAATAGTAGACATGGACCAAATTCAAAACTCAACCGAGCTTCAATATCTCTTACATTCTGCCGCATCGCTCGCATCAAAGTAGTACTCCTGATGCGGCGGATAGAGAGAGATGTATAATGAAAATCATGTTGACAGGAGCTCAAAATTGAAGAGATGTTCGAGACGCCACGTATCAGAGGTAACGGCGATAGCGAGCGAATTTGGTAACTCGGCCAAAATTATAGTCCCAAGCAGATGAGTAGTGAACCTTTGTTGTCCAGTATAATTCCCTTTGTTGTTGAATGAGTAAAACTATGATTACAGCGATAGTGGCGTTAGTATTATTTATTTTTACCTTTACAGTCGCTTCCCTAGCATATCCTTACGATATAGCAAACGCGAGAAAGTTGATAACCGGTAATCATATAAGTACCTCTCATACTACTAATTGTGATGGCGACGCATGCCAAATGCTGGTATGTGTCAACAACAAATGTCATGGATCAAACCCAAGCCAAGGATCAAATTGGACCGTTCCTTGGATTGACAATGATCAATGACAGAAGAATACGTCAGCAGAAAGCTTAAGCACTTTTATCGAAGTCAAAGAACTCGCGGTCATGGTCTTCAATAGAGCTTTTCAACCTTCTTCATGTATGCTTATAGATCCAAGCCTCTCTTTCTCTCTTACCGCCGTTTCGTCGTTCATATCGGCTTATTTATCCTGGCAGCCAATAAATGCATTGGTCTCAGAGTCGTCAATAGGCCACACGGTCTGAACGACTCCCTATCCTACTACTTTTTCCTGCTCCTGCCCATTCCTTGACCGTTGTTGAAGCACCAAAGTTAAGCATTCTTGATATATTAATAATTCACTAAGTAACCTGAAGCTTGATGCGAACGGCTTTTTTAAATACTCTAATTGTTATTAAATGGGCCACGTATTTAGTCAAAACATATGTCTCAACAGAGCAACGTCAGCAGTTTCCTGATTAAGAGATTATATGACTATGGTGTACGTCACATCTTTGGTGTTCCTGGTGATTTTGTGCTTGGATTTTATCACCAGTTAATCCAATCAAATCAACTTAAGGTAATAAACACCTGTGATGAACAAGGAGCAGCATTTGCAGCAGATGCATATGCTCGGATTAATGGATTGGGGGCGGTGTGTGTGACATATTGTGTAGGTGGACTGAAGGTTGTTAATGCTACTGCTCAAGCGTTTGCTGAAAAATCTCCACTCGTAGTGATATCAGGTGCACCAGGAATAAATGAACGCATCAGGAATCCGCTTCTTCATCATAAGGTTCGAGATTTTGATACACAGCAAAGAATCTTTGAACATATGACTGTTGATTCTATTATGATAGATAATCCAAGGACGGCTGCCAAAGATATTGACCGAGTATTGTCATCAGCCATCAGGTATAAAAGACCAGTATATATCGAGTTGCCAAGAGATAAGGTGTTGACACCAATACCTATCTATCAAGAGCAATATGTAGATTCTTCTAAATTCTCCAAAACTGCCATTGAAACAGACATCGATTCTTTGCAAGAAGCTTTAGCGGAAGCAACAGCAATGATTAATTCTTCAAAACAACCAGTTATCATTGCAGGAGTAGAAATACACCGCTTTGGATTGCAAAATAAGTTGCTCCAATTAGCAGATAAGACAAATATTCCTGTGGTATCAACTGTATTAAGTAAGTCAGTAATAAGTGAAGATCACCCATCATACATTGGAGTATATGAGGGTGCTATGGGACACGAGTCAGTCAGAAAATATGTTGAATCCAGTGACTGTTTGATTTTACTGGGTGCTTTAATGACAGATATTGATTTTAGTATTACCCCCACACCAATAGACCAATCTAAAAGTATCTACGTTACTAGTGAAAAATTATCAATCAAACATCATAACTTTGAAAATGTCCTTTTACAAGATTTCCTTACTAGTTTGATACAAGCACCGTTGGCAATAAAAGATTTTATGTTTGTTGGAAAACAAGGTAACATGAAGAAGAACAACAATAAGGATTTCCAAGCTGTAAGAAACCAAAAGATAACTGTAAAACGATTGTTTGAATGCCTTAACTTCTCTATAACTGATAATACAATAGTTATAGCCGATGTTGGTGATTCTTTATTTGGTGCTCTTGATTTAACAATTCATGGCCAAACGGATTTTTTATGTCCTGCCTACTATGCTTCAATGGGATTTGCTGTTCCTGCAGCTATTGGAGCTCAATTAGCTAATCCAACCCTTCGTCCTATAGTAATAGTAGGAGATGGTGCTTTTCAGATGACTGGGATGGAGATATCAACTATTAGTAGGTTTGCTTTATATCCGGTTATTATTGTCTTAAATAACGGTGGGTACGGTACAGAACGTCCTATGCTTGACGGTCCATTTAATGATATATTGCCTTGGAATTATTTTCGCATTCCTGAGATAACAGGTCATGGAAAAGCTTTTTTGATAGAAACAGAAGATCAGTTACAAGAGTCTCTCTCAGCAGCTAAAAATATTTATCCTCGTGAACTATGTATACTCGATGTACGTTTAGACATTCACGATAGTTCTCCAGCATTGCAACGGCTTACTGAAACGCTACGTAAAAAAGTGCATTAGAGTACAAAGAGGGTTTCAAATTTAATCGAGCATTAAGACACAAAATATCATTTTTCTACATACTTGATGAAGGTTATACTGTATAGGCAAGGATTTGAGCACTCAACGTTAAGAGAGCAGAATGAGAATCAAAATGAACGTGACTAAATTCCATATACCATATAGTCTATCTAGCGACGCCTAATGATATCGTTATTATATTATATCGCAATTTCCGCAAAAAAAGTTTTCTTCATGAAATTGTCCCTTTAGGACATTACATGAAAATCCTTGAGGATATGGATAATTTTGGTAGGCATATCTACCACGTATATCACCGGCATAAATCAATGGTAGAATCATTATCACTATTCCGAAGAGCAAAATATAACTGGAGAGGCGAGAAAGCTTCCTCCAACAAGAAAAAGATAATAGGAGCTTCAGAGATATTTGAAAGTGACGAAGAAATCGCAGAAAAGTATAATGCGCATTTCTTTAGAGGGTCTCCTTCTATTAGTGAAGAACTTGCTGTTGAAGTAATAAGAGACACAGAGAGACTGACAAGGACGATAAACAGTATTCTTTCAAACCCCAAGAACTGGATTGTATCTGAAATTAAAAAGGAAAACTATGAAGTTATGATGGTTGAATTAAAGCCTCTTGATACATCACAAAATTGGAAAGATGTATTCGAAAAGCGTACCAAAACCTTAATGATGAGTGCTACAATTCTGGATAGCAAAACATTTTGCGAAAGTCTAGGCCTTGCACATGACGAAGTGAAATTTATACAGGTGGGCTCGGATTTTCCGTTACAGAATAGATCTATATATCCAATGAATATCGTATATCTAAATTTTAATAGTCTAAGACTACAAGAAGTTAAAACCAAAATTTCTAGAGCCATTGACAATCTGATGACTTTACACAGAAATCATAAAGGAATAATTCATACTACATCATACGAACAACTAAATTTTATCAAAGAAAACATTTCAGAAATAAATAAACGCAGGCTTTTAGTAACAGATCCAGAGGTACAAAGAGACGAAGTTATAGCAGAACATGTTAATAGTACGAAACCAACGGTTCTAATTTCACCATCATTACATATGGGGCTTGACCTAAAGGATGACCTATCCAGGTTTCAAATTATAACCAAAGTACCCTATCCTAACAAAAGTGACAGATGGACAGATGCGAAAAGAAAGGCGCATGAACAATGGTATAATTGGCAAACTGCACTGAAGTTGATACAAGGATATGGTAGATCCATACGGTCAAAAGAAGATTGGGCAAAGACGTATGTATTAGATTCAGCATTCGGATACTTTGTCAAGAAGAATAATAACATCTTGCCTGACTGGTTTACTATGGCTATTCGAATCTAATCTATCACGCCACACCTGGGTCTAAGAACCTTCTAAATGGGTCTCCAGCCCTATCTATCTAGAGTACGAAATTGCTCTAACCTTTCGTTCAGAAATCGCTCGTCTCCTTGCCTTAAATTGAATTTAGCCAATTCTAGTATCGTATACGCATTCTGCGGAGAACTAAACTTTCCTAGCAATAACCTCAATTCCTCTAATTTTTGAAGTTGATGAACAGGAGTCTGTGCTGCAGTAAGAGGAAAGTGCCCCTGTAAGTTTTCGGGCCTGAACGAATTTGCAGCATCAGCAACAACGAGACTTTCGGACTGATAGCTATGATTTACTTGAAGTTGTCTCTGCTTGCGATACCATGATGGATGGCTTGCTAGGTACTGACCTGAGCTTCTATCTTTTTTTTGAGGTTCTCAAACTAATTGGGAGCCTCTTGGAGGAGTATCCAGTCATCCTTAACTGTTGTAATTACATTGCACGTAGATTTTCTCTTTTTTATTTGTTCTCCTGACAGAAGTGTAACCCATGTCGGTAAGCTATAATGTCACCTATGTACTGAAGTACAACAAGTAGTAAAACACTTGCTATTCGGCTGAAGGAACTTCAAAAAGGTGGCATTCTAGAAAGACAAGCATACAATGAAATTCCGCCCAGGGTGGAATATAAGTTAACAATCAAAGGACAGGAACGAGTTGAATCTCTCATTAACTTACTACATTGGATGAGGAGGTGGTCTAAGATAATACGGTAATTCAAAAGCGGCCTAAGATAATACGGTACAGAAGTTGATGTTGGTGCTGTTTTATCATCAGTAGCTGCGTATGCATAGCCCAGGTGATCGTAATAAGAAACAGGTGAATCTAAAACTAT
>JBAVTY010000037.1:0-5932 GCA_049696495.1 Candidatus Nitrosopolaris sp. | reverse complement strand
GCTCGTTTCCTATTTTTGACGATCTATTTCTTTTATGGGAGTATAGCCTCTACCTGTATCAAATGAATCAACAAGTACTTGTCTAAACATGTCAGTAGTACCAGACTGATACTTGTGTCTATTCTCTTTCATTTGAGAAAGACATCCGCACCAAAATAATTCAAGCACTGCTACTGCGAGTTCATAATGCACCTTGTCAAATTCTGCATGTGTAGATTGCGTTGGATCGCAATGACAAATTGGAAAACCGGCTACCAAATATCTAAGCAGTTTTTCAAAGATGTCATTATCGTAGTCTAAATTAATGGGTCTGCGACCGTTTTCGATGAAGGTTAGGATATCCTTTTTGTTCTCTTCTACGAAATACCGTAGGTTATTTAACATATCAATTCATTTGATGACAATCAATTTAAAGTCCACTGCTGCCAATTAATTATTGAGTCCATCATGTACTTTTGATTCTGTTGTAGTCTTCTCAGTACCCTCATGAACATTTTGGCAACTCTACGTCTAATGAGCAGAAAATCCCGTATGACGCCCGCCATGATGGAATCTATATTCGAGGAGGCAAAATAGAGGACATACGAGAAGATTCTACATCAAAGCAGCCCTTGATAGGTGTCTGATATATAGGTGGTCCTTCTAAGTATGGCTATAGATAGAGTTAAGAAATACCAGACAATGGCGCTTATGAATAGCACAGCGTATATACCCACAAAATCATTTTTTTCTCTGGTTAATCTCATATTGTTTGAATCTGCCTGAGTTCCAGTTTGACAATGCGTCTTCATCTAATTTTTTAATCATATTTCATCTCTACATGACTATATGAGTCCAAATATACCACACAACACCAGGAAACAATAAAATCTACTCTACCTTTCTTAAACCAATCTCTTAATCTCATTTCTTTTTCACCGAGGTTCAAAGATTGCTAATATTATGTTCATGCTTATGATAGTGCCCTATATCAAACCATGTGTGAAATCATCAGGCTCTTTATCGCTCGGCCAAACAGGTACTTCTAGAAATACCTTGAACCATCATGGTTTCTGAAGCCAATTTTTCAAACCCATGTTCATTCCCGCCTTCTAGACATGAGTTAAAATATACCAAATGGTCATGCCTATGACTAATCTGCCATATACAAGATACCTTGTGAAATGAGGCCATGTATCGACTTTTCATTCCTATCTTCTTCTCCCTCACTAACTATTTAGGAATATATGATTTCCATATATTAGAATCCACGATAAGACAAAAAGTAGCATAGCACCGCTAGTAATGAGCATCATAATAGTTCCTACTTTGAAATTAATCCTATCCGACTTAGACTCAGCATTTTGATATAAAAAGGTCTATGTTTACTACCTAGAAGGTCAAGAGATTGTCAAGACCAGCATTAACTGTGCGGTTATCTCGACTCAGACATATCAATATACTAATCACAAACCATCTGAGTATTAAGCTTCGCTTTTTGCGTTTCCTCCTCATGTTCAAACCGGAGTCTCCTTGCCAAGGCTTTTATGAAAAAAGGGAATATTCAATTAGGAAGGAGGTTGAATTTCTCTTATACTAAAGTTCTTGACATCCATATCGTCAATGTTATCCCACCTGAATATTGCAATTGGACCTCCCCATGTTATTACCTGCGTATCAGCGGCACCGCAGTCAGGATATCCTCCACCCCAGTCACCGTTATCGGTATAATGAAGGATTCTATGCCAGTTATTGTTTGAATCCTCGTCGATCCATTGTTCTAGCCTTACTGAACCATCAGGTAAATTATAAAATACTGCTTTGATTCCGATCCACCTTCCAAGCAACGGACTTATAGCATGCTGCTTCTCGGGATCTCCGGTTGTATATCCTATGGTATGTTGTAAGTCCTTCTCAAACTTAATTCTTCCATCTAGATATGTATTTGAATGATAAGTGGTTGCTTCACACTGTCTTGATAATCCATCTATTGTTTCAACATCGTTTGTATTTCTTCCACCACGTGCGAGTAGCTCTATGTGGGGTGCACCGTTTTGAGTAGGATTAGTAAAAGTACTTACTTTAAAATACCCTGTCATTTCTACGTTCTTCCAATCATTAGGTGATTGCATATACCCTTTTGCAGCCAAGGCTTGCTGATTAAGAGTGGTAATTAGGTCAGGATGATAACCTGATGATGTTAACACCCCATAGCGCACCTCGGTACTTTGTACTTTCCAACTACCATCATCATTTTGTAGCAGGAATGTGGTTGATGGTCCTTCCCCTCCTATTCTTGGATCATTTCCAGGATCATCCATATTCATAAACCACTCTTCCCCACCAGTTTTTGTTGGATAGATTTCCTTTATCCCGAATTTATCTACGCCTGAATACCGAGGTGAAATTAAATAGTAATTATAGATTAGAGTAAATGCAGCTATGATGACAAATACGATAATCCCGATCCTTAAAAGTACACTTTTCTTCATATGTCCCTGTTTTTCTATTTGACCATATCATCAAGATATTGTCACACTGAGACCTTGATGTCTTTTGATATAGTTCATATCATATCATATTTTCTTTACAGGAGTGATCGCAGATCAATACACCATCATATTAAGGGCAGATAAACTTTACTATATAATTTATAGCAAAAATGCCGTATGAGCTATAGAAATTGAAATATCGATACAACACAGATATTATTGCCATGATACTTGATGCAGATCTTTCAGGCTAAACCAAAACTAAGATCATGTTGCAACATCATTTACATCCAGATGTTCCTTCGTAATGTCCCGCCAGCTCATCAAAAGAAGACGACGAAGCTGAGATCATATTATTCAGATGTATAGCATATTGCTTCCACAGATTAACCAATCTTTTAATGATATTCATTGGTTTCTACTGAGCCGCCGTATACATACGTCCATGCTATATCGCCATGATCATAATTAGCAATTGTAATTTATGCTACTTAAATTTCATTTCCAGACCTGAGAATCGAAACTTAATGGTGATTCACCGGATTAGACGATTGATAATACGCTGGGAAAAGAAAGAGGAAAACTATATTGGAATGTTACAGTTTGCTTGCGCACGGATTACTTACAGGAACGGAAGACTTTTCGAAATGCCTCCCATATTCTTTGCAAATAAATACATTCCAATGTCCCATACCATTATTTGACAAAGCCAGATTGGCATTATCTCAGGCAGTCATTTGGACTAGTGACATTTATGAAAGGAATAAACTTCTCGTGCACTTTAAGAATAAAACACTCATTCAAGTGAGGTCATTCTTTTTCTAATGCCAATCCCATCTAACATACTGAGCAGGCATAAACATCATCTTGATAATATCAAACATGGTTATGTCTGCCATGACTCATTATAGTTACTATAGCCGCATTCTTTGCGGCAAGTTCTGCTATTCTTCTATCCTCGTTGTCGCTTCCTATTATTACGACGTCGCCTTGTTCTGGTTTCAATTTTTCTACTAACAGTTTGTATATGTGGGATTCGTTTTTGATAGAATTATAACTTGTTATACCAGGCATTGTAAATTTACCATCGTTAAAGAATAGAGTTGTAGCTCCCAATGCTCCTATTTTTATTGCAGCGTCCCTCTGTTCTATTCCCAGTTTAATGGCAAAGCCAAACCCTTTTACCAAAACCGCATAATTGAATTTACCCAATGCAATAGAGCATTTTGGGATAGTTGTTTCTGCAGGAATCAATAATAGGATCTCTGACGAAATTTTCCTTCCTTTTTCCGTCATCGTTGTACCACTCTTTGAAGCTTCGATCAAACCATGCATTTTTAGATGTTTTATTAGTGTTTTGATAGAACCTTCGCCCAGTGATAATTCTTGACATAATAAGTTTCTACTTACATGTCCCTTCTTCTCCATAAGCTGTAATACTTTAAGTACATGGATTGAATCAAAAGAAAGTATTCTACTTGGAGCATATCTAGTCGCAATATTTGTCAATGTTCTGACATACGTGTGCATATCATGCTTCACTCTTGCAGTTTTACGGAGTTATTCATACGCATTTTAACATTTAATCTTATTTTATGATTGCTATACCGAAGCATTGGATAAACTATTCTATCGTTTTCATAAGAATGAAAAAGATGATTGAGAACAACCACTAGGAGCACTGGACAATATGTGGTAACAGATCTAAAGGCATTTGTTGCAGCATCGGTACCTACAACGCTTATGTTCGGTATGAGACATGCGCTCGATATAGATCACATCTCTGCTATAGATAACCTTGTAAGAATGTATAATGCAAAAAAGGGCTCGATGGGTGGTTACTGGTCCTAGTATAGGTCATACGGTATCATTATTTGGTGAACTAGTAATATACATAATTGGCAGCGCGACAAATGGAATCGCATTTTGGGGAGGAATAATAGGAGGGGGTATAATAGGAGCAATTGCTCTGGCAACAATTGGAGCTATTGACATCTACTCAATGAAGAGATTAGGAGGAGAGTCTCAGCTATTCTTGCAAGTAAAGTGGTAACGAGGACTCATTATTTAGGACCTGTTGGTTTATCTTCTGTCACTGCATTAGTATTATCGTCTGGTTTCGATTACTTTCCTCTTTCGCTTGTGCTATGGTGGCTATTTAAAAACTGAAGATCGCTGTCCGCGGCCTAAGGCACCGACCTAATATTATGAAAAATACATTAAACTTCGCATTATGTATGAGAATAATTAGTGTTGTTGCGCCGTTCGTCTGACGGCAGTTTTAAGTTTCCAAGGCACTATTACGTCTTAATCTCCCCCGTAATGTATTACCAAGAGATATACAGCACGTCAAGGGGCTAAAGTTATAAGAAAAGTGTCAATAGGACATATATGACACAGAGCTGAACAAATAGTTTATTCGATGCTAATATTGGAGATGGTTATGCAACGAGTAGATTACTAATCAAATTAAAAGCCAAAGAAACCTGTTCAATGCAATACAACCACCATATTCAGGGATTGATCTACAAATTACTGAGGGGGAGTAAATACGACTACCATGATGAGCGGTTACAAGTTCTTTTGCTTCTGAACCTCTGCTTGCAACACTAACCAGAGCTGCGCTCAACAAGCTAACCAGGTGTTTGCTCAAGCGGATGTAGACCGGCAGGTAGCAACAGCAACAATAACGAGAAAAACGGTCAACTGCTTTCGGGCCCACTAGTTGTAGTACCAATGCCCCGAGATGGGCAACAACAAGATGGTGCTCTAGAATGCCGCGACAGCTCTCATGGCACCGATTCCAGACTCCACCCGATTCCAGTCACGTTGTGTTCACATGAATATAGTCGATTCCCAAACCCAAATGGCGGACACCATAGTAGCAACGGTAACAGCAACTGGTAGTGAATTTAACGCCGATAGCAACTGACAGAGGAAATCGGATGTAAACCTTCTACTATTTCAGAGGCATTCAAGATAATGATAAACAGAACTAAATTAATACAAATCATAAAACCGCCACCAGACGCAGACAGACAATCAAAACGGGAAAGATTCTATAAATTATCGGCCCAGGGATTATCGACCTTCATTAAAAAAAATCCTTCTCCAGATGAATTTTGGGCTGCAATGATCTGGTACGGTACCCTTAATCCTGAATCTGCTGACAGAGATGAATTTAATCGATACTATAGCCTATTTATTGAAAAGTTTATAGGCGAATTTACTATTCGTAGTTGCTTTTTTCTAGGCAATTTATTTGAAAATTTACTTCAAAGGTGGCGTAAACAAGCTGAATACAATTCAAATAACTATGACCACTTAGGTATGTTTCCGCGCGGCTCTATCTACTCTATGCAAGAGAAAATAAGAAAGGAAACAAGAAGTGCTTACAATGTTTTGGAGTGTCTTTTACTAAATCGTGGAATTACCATTGATAAGATCATCGAATTAACAAA
>JBAVTY010000036.1:0-2009 GCA_049696495.1 Candidatus Nitrosopolaris sp. | reverse complement strand
AATATTGGATTTGCTGCGACAAAAGCCTATGACGCAGGCTCAGATGGCAGACGAACTAGGACTAACCAGTGCATCTCTTAATTACCATATCAAAATACTTAGATCAAGAAAACTTGTCGTAGTCGCCCGGCATAGTGAAAATAGCTATAAGGTGTAACAAAGATACTCGTGTAAAGATTGTAGTAAGCGATTTTCGTTTAACATTGGATTCGACAGAATGCATACAACGCCACAAATTATCACGTCTGCATTGCAAGACTTCATCACATGCGTGTATTGTCATCATGCCGGCGGAGGAAAGCTTTTGGGAATTCTCCAATGTAAGAAGAGATCAGCATCGTCGAAGTTCTCAGACCTACGAAGTCTACAGTTATCGAAGACTTAAAGCGTTTCTGGCAGGATTTAACAGGAAGCTACCCTACCCACAATACAGAATAACCCGCGTTATCTTGGATTAGTAAATCAACTCCAAAATTTGTTCTTATCTCCCTTGTCATTTTATTCTCCAAGGTCTCTCGTTCCAATAATGGTTGAGCATATTCTTTAGCTACAAATACAACTCGTAACACAAACGATCGCTGATATTTATCTTTAAAGTTACTTCGGATGACATGGAGAGTTTCTCTCAAGTCCTTTTCTGTTACGGCTTTATTTTTAAAATCTTTTACAATAAAGTATCCTTTCGTGGTTCTCAGTGCCAAATCGAATGAGTTCCCATTGATGGAGTAATTCAGGCTCCTAGAAAGAGATTGTTCTTTGCTCTTACCTAGCTTCTTTTTGAAATAGTACTTGAAATAATCAGTATAGTACGGTGAAAATTTGGCGTAATCAAATCTTAATTCGGGAAAGATCAATTTAGCTAAACTATATACCTTTTCACCAGTTGTGTTTCCAGTAGGTAGAGTTGTATCAAACGTTAAGATATACGCTTGCGTTAAGTAGTCATGATTCCAATCGCTGACCATCCTGAACACCTTTCGAGCTCTTTGGTAATACCAGATCATCAATGCAGAAACAAGAATGATGGTACAGGGAATCCAAAATCTTTCAAAGAACAGGACCAAGCACTAGCTCAACAGTACATCCAGACAATAAAATATAGAAATCTAGTAATAGACTTAGGGAATGGAGTAAAGACTAATGCTCAGCTCACTTATCCTGCTGTTGGCAAAGGACCATTTCCTGGAGTCTTACTTATCCATGGATCTGGTGCTAATGACAAGAATGAAACATTGGGATTTGTTCACAAGAATGGTGCAGGCACTGCTGATATGAACAACGCTACAGGTAAAAACGCTAAACTATTTTGGCAAATAGCTCAATATCTAGCAGAAAGAGGGTTCAATATCTAAAATCTTATTGACTGAACACAAACGATGATTTCTGAAAAGAATTCACACTTCCAACAATCAGTCACTGCAGTTTGTAATGACTAATGTGTTAAGAATCGCAGCTTTATTAGTTAAGGCAAAAGTGTTCTTTGGATCTATAGCCAATGTTTTCTATTCTGGCCAATGGATTGACAATAGATGAATTAAATAAAGAGAAAAGCAAGAGCATAAATAAAGCAACTGCAAGTCAAATTTGACACTCCTATTTTCCAAATTCAGTCTATAAACTGTGGGAATGAAAATGCGCCTAAAAGAATAAAAGATAATGACAATCGTCTTTTGGGATGGAGAATATCGAGAAAGAACGACATGCATCATGGTTAGAGAATTTCTACGATTTAATCGTCGCTATTGTAGTTTTTCAGCTGAGTTCAATTCTTAATCATAATGTTTCGATTTCCGGGTTTCTTGCATTTATTGCGCTATTTATACCTGTTCTGTGGTCATGGATGGGAGTTACTTTCTATAATACAAGATTTGAAACTGATGATTTAGGACATCGTCTCTTAACACTTTTGCAAATGGCTGCAGCTGCTTTCATGGCGGTATGCGTTTCTGACGGCTTTGGTAAGTATTCCAGTGGATTTGCTCTCTCTTACGCGGCAACACGTGCCATTC
>JBAVTY010000035.1:0-3294 GCA_049696495.1 Candidatus Nitrosopolaris sp. | reverse complement strand
AATTCTATAGGCATCATCTAATAATTTAGCTGAAGAAACCAATAGGTACAGATAACACTTCTAAGCTAAGCCTGTGTTGAACAAAATTATCAAATAATTGTATGAAATTATGTTAGCCGGTCTAGAGGAGAAGTAATAATCTACGTTTCTGATACCTGGTATACCTGGAATTACAACAAACGACTAGATGGTGAACGTACTTTGGTAATGAAACGTTAGGCCAAGGCGTTTTTCAAGGGAATTGCTAGCATGTAACCACATTTCATCTCTATGATTATTATAATTAGGTGTTTTTCGTTGATCGAAGACTTCTTGCAGGATTGGATACCAATACACAGGACTATTGTCCTTGATGCTACACTCCAGTTATCCTACTACACTCCAGTTATATTTACGGTGTTAAATCTTGCATGATTGTTGGCTGCACACGTTATCTTTGCAGTTATTTTGTTTTCCCCTAACTTAAGCGGAGGATATGGAAACCCAAGACGATAAACCCACGTTGAATAATCATTTGGACCATTGTGCCCGGTCGCATTGGCTTCCTGATATGGCTTGATGTTATTTATAATTATTGATACCTTACAATTATTAGTCCTATTAGCGGAGGATATTCCAGAGATTATTAGATTTTTGCTAACTGGAACCTGCTGACCTTTATCAGGCGATGTTATAATCACGGCAATAGCCTTCGAAGATACTGCATAACCATTAAAGAAGTTCAGAACGGTACCCGAAATGAGAATCTCGAAAGCAACTAATCCGAATAACGACCATAGCAATTTTCTTCCTTTCGTTTCATAAGACGTTTTCATAAGCCATAATCTATCATTTTCGTTAGTAATAAAATATTTTCGGTATTCGGCGTGTAGTTTAAGCTAATTTATTATCTGTCTCTTTATAGCTTCAGGTACTTCAGAATCGCCTCTAAAGATGATTTTGACACGACTTGAAAATGATAATATTTTGGTAGATAGGATAGATACATCAGATTCTGCAAAATTTCCTAGTATGGTATAAGAATGTATAGTATAGTCTATATTATGTAGCTAAATTGCCTCATTTAAATCACAAGAGAACACTCGAGTTTCTATTAATGCGATCCATATTTGATTTTGGAAGGCAATCAATGATTATATTACATAATTACCACCTGGGATATGTCATGAAAGCTTTAAAGTCAGTTCATCTGGAAAAGTTAGTTTTTCCTTTAGGTCCACTGAACCTAAATAGGAAAGGAGATGCATAAGAGAGAGAAGTATATGAAGATGGAAATAAAATGTGGTATTAAGGGATGTTCACATCGTGGCGGACGTGTAATAAATCCAAAAAACCCTCAAGGTCGTTATATCATCTTATGTTTTCATCATCAGGTCGAGTTGTTTACGGAATATCTCAGAAAGTATTACGCTAGACGATGAGGCAAGCTAGTTGTAGTCAATTCATGTATGGATGATACAATCATATTCGCACGTGGCATAACTTGTTTACCTGTCAAATTGACTCAGATGTCCTTTACTAATACTCCACCCATATTACTTGAAGTTGGTGTTGCTGCACTAGAGTTGAATAAACTAATTATATAATAATACGTATTATATTTTATCTAATACGCATCTCAAAAAAAGAAGTGGAAGAAATTAGATGGACGAGAAAAATCTAAAACGTCTCTTTATTAAGTATATTAATACTGGTCACAATGACGGAAATAACTTCTTATCTATTAACCCACAAGATCCGGACATCGAAATAAGAATAAAAGATGAAGGATATTACCGCAATTTTGATCTCATTATTGCAGTTATTAAGAAAAGACACAGTTCCCAAGTTGAAACTAATTGGATAACTTCAGGTCATGCATATCTAAACATGATAATGAGAAGCAATGAGCTGATCCAACTTGCCCAAAAAGAAAGAACGAGGATAGATTGGATCACTTTTTATCCCGTAGAATTAAAATCCGACAACGACGTCCTTGACAGGCGTCTTACTAACCAACTTCTGAATGGGATTCTAACATTCGGCAAATCTATCCTTGTATTGGACAGGAAACACTCTAAAAGATTAAAGTCAAAAGGAATTTTAAGCTTGATCCCAGCCACTGTGATAGGATACACTGGCAGAAGTCATCATCATTTTGAAGTACTATCCGTATTCGATCGATTCATAAATGATGGCATATTTTCGATTGAAAAAAGAAAGCTCACAAAGATTTTATTAGACAACGAAATAAATCCCACCAGTTCTATATTTAATTGCTTTCTAAATTTTCAAAGGATATGCCAGAAGATTATTTTTAGTCATCTTAATGATCAGCGCATAGGTCTTATGAAAGAAGAAATTAATTTTATCATAAAGTTGACAGATATAAAACCACTCTCTACTAGAAAGCTTGTACGAAGTCTTATAAAAGAGACAACGAATAATAAGATAACAGATTATTTTTGATAACACTCCATTGTTAGAATAAGGAGACATAAGCTGCTCAAATACGTAACACTTCCTGCTACGAGAGATGATTCTGAAAATTATTCCAAGCATTCTCAAGGTATCCGCATCGGGGTAGCCTACATGCATGTCGTTAAGGAAATCAAAGTCCATATCGCTAAAACAATAAACAGATTTTAGCGATATTTTTACTTTAGGAGATAGCAAGATAAAGTAAAAAGCTCAATACATAAATCACTTGTCAAGTATGTATTACTCGATGAGGTATGAAGTTAGGGAAATAAAAAAACAATTTGAAGAGATAAGAATCAGGTACAAAAAAGACATTCCCAACATGATCTTAAGGGTAGTAGTCGGGGTTGCTGATGGCGCAAGCTGCTGGCCCTATATTAGGAGCAACGTTTTAAGATGACGTCAAAAACTTCAACGCCGGAACCCATACGAGATAACGTAGGTGGTACTGATCCGGGCTCACGCAATGTAGAACTGGACACGCAGAATCCAGATATACTCACACCGTCCTAACCTATTCGTAGGTTGAGAAACAACAAACGAGAACAGCGCTTGTTAGTTGCCTCTCAATCCTGATTTCTTGGCAACATGATCTGAAAGGAATATTGTTATGAATAACCCGTCTGATGATACTCCGAAGAAGGACCCATCCGAGTCACCGGTAGGTATCAACGGTGCAAGAAGTCAAACTGTCATTGTGCGAAACTTTGTTCTTGCGTTTACATCAGGTTTCATAGATGCTCTCAGCTTTCTGGGGCTCGGTGTTTTCGCGTCCGTCCAGACCGCAAACACCGTTCTTCTTGGACTTTCGATTGGCAGTGAAAATATTCTTCA
>JBAVTY010000034.1:0-3036 GCA_049696495.1 Candidatus Nitrosopolaris sp. | reverse complement strand
AGAAGGCTCTAGAACTCAGCATAAAGAAGATGACAGGCCATCAGAGGATGCACGGCATATTTTTACTTGAAGAACCCATTCCGCTATACAGATGCGAGAAGGCACGACTATATCTAGGATTCTCTGCAAGAATAAATGTACAGCAAAGTGAAGCAACAATAGAATGGACTCCACAAGCATATGTCAGAGAAAGTGCCCTCGACTATGTGCAATTACGTAGAGAAAGGGGTGCTTCTGCAAGTGCGATTACTAGGTTTTTGACAACGTTTAGAAATAGAGTAATTGTGGCTCCAACCGGCAACTATGGCAGCATTGTTGAAGTTATCATGCGGAAGACTGGTGACCAGAAAGTGTCTGACAATGATACCCGAAATCTAGTGGAATTCTGGAAGCAAATCTATGATATTGATATTTCACCTGACGAGATTCCTCTACTGAGGGTAAAGATGGTAAACTCCGAAGCCACCTTTACTTATCCACCAAGCATGTGCTTCTTTGTTGGCGGTGATTCTCTTGTAATCCCGGCTGGAGTTCAGAAGTTTATTGAGAGTAAAAAGTCAACACTCAAGACTAGGATGGATGAGGTAGCGAGTAAAGCAATCCATGATTTAAGAATTGGTAATTTGAGTCTGGGTTCGGATGCCGCTATTAAAGAGCAAAGAGCAGACCTTCAAACGCAGTTGCTACAGGAGACCAGACAAAGACTATTCGGCAGAAATGTGTCTGCCTGGGGTTCTGTTCTCTCTGTACATGATGAGCTATGGTTCTTTCCCAATCAAATACGATTTTCATAACAGGTGAGTTGTAAAATGCAGCCACTTACACAGATGCAAACAGCCTATGACCACTTCAATGAATATAGAAATACTTTAAGGATGACAACAGGCTCTGCAAACCTTGATTCGCTGATAGACAGCATACAAGAGGGCCAATTCTACTTGTTTTATGGCAGCAATAAGACATTTCTTGATGGATTGGTTCATGGGCTACTCGTAAATTGTGTACTGCGTATCCGTGAGAAACATGGCTTTGAGTCAATGGCTATGTATATTAACAATGTCGACTATTACCAGCCGGATAAATCCAAGGTTTTAAGTCCTGAAAAAATAACAATCGCTGCGAAATGCGCAGGCATAGAACCGAAGATTGTCTTCAAAAATCTTTTCGTTCAGATAGCCTATAATCAGCGACACCAGTTAACAGTAGCAAAGCAAGTCTCCGACTTTCTTGAGTCAAGGAATCAAGACATAAGATTGCTGGTCGTCAACAATATAACCAAGTTCTTCAAAGAATCAAAGACAAAAAACAAGAATTACGCTGCAGGCATATTGGCTGCGAGACTGGATGTTTGGTAGTCAGAAGCCAATTAATTTCACTATACAACCTGGCTATGATATTACAAAATAAGTATAAAAAGTTTAAGAATCTCTAGTTGTCTTAGTTAACTACCATTAGAGATTTCTAAAATCGTAGCTATGATATTCGATTACTTACTCTTGTGGTTCATAAAAACACAGTGTACTGGAAAGTTGCCCTAGCCTAGGAAGGTGTATTCGGCGCAAAAATAATCATTCTGTGACATTATTATTAGCTAATTCTGATAATCCCATCACAACCTTTCCATCCTTTATTACTCTTTTTTCAAAGTCATTTGTGGTTTCGTTTTCAATTTTTTCCTTTTTTAAAGCAGATAATAACTTGTTTGCTGTAGATTCGCCTTGTTCAGATATAAGTTTGGCTTGTATGAAATTCTTTACTTTCTCATCTGTCATAGCAGGATCAATTTTAAATGAGGCCATTCTTTCTTTGATCACTTTCTTTTCTATATCTTCTATACTCACCGCTGAGACTTTCAATGGGCTAGTCTCAGGCGAGACGAGATTTGTTCTGTTAATGAATGATGCTAATACACACTTTGCAGAAAGTCTTTCTTCAAATCTTGAAAAGTTGATATCAGATCTTTTTCCTGAGGACAAGGTTCCTGTTATCTTAATTAGAACTATTTTACCTGTTAGGTCCTCCATTTGTTCTATCATCGAATTTAATTTATCCTCTACTTGTTTGACGGTATTTTGGTTTACATTAATGATTTTGAATATGATATCGACTATCTTTACTTCTTTAAAGTCAGCCCTTGTTATTTCATTCTCGTTATCATAGCTTATAATATAGAATCCCCTCCTTTCACCTTGTGCAGTATCTTCTAGATCTGTAAATGTGGATCCAAATAATGGCCCCGGATAGACAATCATACTTTTTCCTTCGTCATGTTTATGTTCAATTCTTCTATGTAGGTGACCCCCGCCGTAATACATGAATCCTTTTGGTAATAGTGATAATCGAATCGATTCTCCATGAGCAAGGTCAACAGGAGTTAATTCGCTTATAGGTGCATGAAATAGAAATATCTTGAGGCCTTCTTCAGATTCAAGCGCTCCCCTATCTAGCATATAATAATACTCACTATCAAGGCCAGTCTTTCTTCCTGATAAGCCTGTGATTTTAAGGGAAGTCTTCTTGTCTTGGATAAATTTTAGTTTGATTTTGTCGTTTATTCGCTCAAATTCAACAGGCTTTAAGAATAGTCCTGCGCTATGAAGTATATCTATTATCGATACGCTCACTGCTGTGAAATCATGTGAGCCATAGATCATATAGATCTCAATTCCTTGTCTTGTGGCTACTCTCATAATATCTACTGCACGCTTAACATGATCTAGCTCTGGGACACTAACATCGAAGAAATCACCTGTGATGGCAATAAAGTCCACCTTTTCGTCAATACAAATGGAAATGGCTTGCTGGAAGACTTTGAGATTAATTTCCTTGAGTTTTGGGTTCCTCCATGCACCCAAGTGACAATCTGTTATATGCGCAAATTTGTACAAATTAAGTCACAACTGTGAGCCTCTTATTTGAGCCCGTTTTTATATATCTCGTCCTTCCTCTCAATATCTCCAAAGAGGGAGTGATTAACAGGCACCACGAATTTTAAGTTAGATATAATGATATCTGACTATTAGTACTTTATCCAAC
>JBAVTY010000033.1:0-1651 GCA_049696495.1 Candidatus Nitrosopolaris sp. | reverse complement strand
TACAAGTCTGAGGTTGGAAGAATGATTCACAGAATTAGAATATGGCTTTATTCCAAGCTATAACTATTTCGAAATCTCGGTAATGTAATAAATAATAACGACATAAATTTGGACACTTCACTTAGTCGCATAAAGAAGGAGACTTTAACTGTTACAGTAATTTATATTTTCACTGCCAGTTTTGGTAATGATGCAAATATAGGAACATAAGAATATAACAACTCCTAACTGGCAGTTACTCTTTAAAGTACCATTCCGTTCAAGCAAAAACCCATCAAATAATTGTGACCTAAACTCAAAGAATAATATATGTTCTACTCTGGTTTTTTGTGTTTGTATGACTTATACTACAGCGATTTTCCTGGTGCAGATGATCATATCCTGTTTAGGTATGATATTATGATTTACATAGATATCACGATCCAATAACGTCCTCTAGAAGGACCATAGATGAAATGTTTCTAGCATTACACAATTTAAGAATAGGTATTTCAAAAATGGTGTGGTGATGAACAGCCTCAATTATCATATCAGTAGATCTTGATTATGGTTTGATGTATATTAGCGAATATTTATACTGGAGTTCGTTTTGGTCATTATAAACCTCACCTTTTACTGGAAGAGGAATATTGTTAGCTATCCAAATCCTACTAGCTTTAGTACCGATTGTATAACCTAGAATAGAAGTATCAAACGCTCCTGCATGTGTTTGTATTTTTTCCTGACCTATGATTCTTGCAGAAATTGTCGATCCGACAGGTCCAACAGAGAGAGAATTCCATTCTGCCCCGATTGCCAAGTATTTAGGTTCCAGAGCAATATCTCTTATTTCGAGAAGCGAGGATTCTATAGGTTCATAGAATGATTTGAAATCGTTATTAATTGGACCAGCATTGGTCAGTTGTTGCTTCGATAGTAAAACCGCACCAGCTTTATTAGTTGTTCCATTGTTGACATTAAACATTGCATTCCAGGTATTTCCATCAGATTTGACAAAGTTCATTGTTACTGTGGCATTTATAAGCGAATTAGGTCCTACTAGGCTGCTCCAAGGTGAACTATGATTACCTATTGTTGTCAGAGAATACTTCAATATGGTTCCTGGATGAATATTTTCACCAACCGTCCACACGTCAGCTTGAGTTGGCGGGTGGAGAAAAGAAGAGATGGGAGCAGAAAATCCTCCTCCTATTGCAATTATTACCAGACTTACACTGACTCCTAATATGGCAATAATTCCGAAAGCTAGAATGATTCTCCACTTTGGGTACACGGTACGATGGACAACAAGTATCAAGTATTTAATTTTACAGTTGGAGTAAACGGGGGATGTCCAGAACCTTTTTAGAACTATTGTTACGATAAGTTAAACGCAAGTTGAGGCTTAACAACACGCTCTGAACAGCTTTTAGCACACTCTATAGAACACGGTTCAGCAAATGTAATTTTTGCTCTAAATATAGGCTAGCCAGATAACCGAAGAAAAAAGTCTTGATAGTAGACGATGAGCCCGACGTGAATACCGTGCTAAAGAAAGTTTTCGAGCAGAGCGGATTTAATGCTGACTCTTATGATGATCCTATTTTGGCACTAGAGAATTTTAAGGCCGGTTCATATGACTTACTTCTCTTAGATATCAAAATGCCAGAAA
>JBAVTY010000032.1:0-8285 GCA_049696495.1 Candidatus Nitrosopolaris sp. | reverse complement strand
GATATCGCGGAAGCTGTTAATGAGCTAAGCATAGATGCCTGATAAGGTAGTGCTCCAACCTGAAGAAACTGATAGGTCAGTGAGACTTTCGAACATGAATAAGCAATTTCAGAAATAAGAAACGCAGTAAAGAGTTTCCTCAGATCTTTTTTAAGTGTCCTAGAATCTTTTTTTCCTGTTAATGGATCGAAATACCTGTACCTGTTATCTATATAAAAAAGAACAACGAATATTGGAATATAAATGCTATATTCTGTTAATAAAGCAAGTATAGAGTTAGCAATGTGACTTTTATTGTAGTGGGTATAATAAAACTGTGTAACATAAGCAGCGGAAAAGAAAGAACATATTCCGGCAATAATGATATTTTTATTGAAGAAGATAAGATCCTTATACTTGTTGAATATGCCGCCTTTATGAGGTCTAATTCTACTCCACCCGTCCTCTAGTTTCTCTAATATGTTTCGGTTCGTTATACGAAGAACTGAACTATATCAGTATAGTGGAAATCTTACGGAAGATATTTTCCATTGAATTGTGAATGGCAATCCCATCTGATAGCCTGTCGGTTAGCGGATGCGCATGCACGGATGGCATACGCCAAGCATAAAGGTTGCAATTGCAACCAATACTAAATTGATTTTAATCACCATTTTATTTCGTCCCTCCGTTATGTGTCCATAGGTATAAAAATGTGTTATTATTGTTATTATGGTATTGATATGAAGCTGACTGTTGACGATGATCCACAGGTTTTAAGATCCTTGGGCGTGACTTGCGTAGCATTGTATGTATTTTTCATTATTTTTTGGAAAGCTCGCATTTTATTTTAACTAGAAAGTATATCCAAAAATACATTTATAGATTAATCTCGTCTACCTTATTATTTATTGTCTAACATGTCTGACAGCATAGAAAAAACAGTAGTCTTACAAGATACTGGAAATATAACCAAGTCGTTGCTGGAATTTTATGCTAAAATAAATAATAGATATGACTGTTATGGACTTGCCTTCGAACTTACACTCCTAGAAACCAATATGATCAATGGAACACTACTCTTCTTTGTGAAGATCACAAAGTTCACCATGGGTGAACGCAGCAACCCATCTTTGTACAGACCTGCTACTGACTCCATGTTCATTTGCTATGTCTTCATAAGTTCTACCCTTTACTTTCTGGAGTATAGCAACTAACCTACGATATTGCTTTTTGTTATGTGTGGCCTTCATGAAGGACTTCAAACTGTTTTTTTGTCCTATTACAAGTTTGAGTTTGGAAGAATGATTCACAGAATTGGAATATGGCTTTATTCCAAGCTATAACTATTTCGAAATCTTGGTAATGTAATAAACAATAACGACATAAATTTGGACACTTCACTTAGAACATTACAACAATACAACGTCATCCAATAAGGGTTGCACGCAGAGGAGCCATAGTAGCTGGATTAGCCTACCTCCAATACCAACAGATAAGTTAATTATCATAATTTAGACCAACTGTTCCTCATTTAGATAATTGTATGTTGATAAAAACTCAGATACTTAACTTAGTCGGCATAAATTGAAATAGAGTTCCGCCGCTGTCACAGAATGTTGTTACGACGCTTGCAGATGCGACAAATAAGAACCCTGGTTTTAACAGCAGCTATCTACCAGACTTATCAATATCAAAATTTGATATTTCGCTAACTGGCAGTATGTCAGTGGGTATTGCTATTGGATTCATGCGAGGATAATAAATTGAAAGTGAGAGTTGAAGGTAAGAGGAGGCTGGAATAACATAGAGAATTGGAAAAGGGGTTTTACATGTCTTTCAACATTGAAGAAACAACAGTAACAGCGAGTGTCATCTATAAAATGTTTTTTCTAAATTCCCTTCTTATTGTTATTATAATAATAACCAATCATTTACCCTACTTATTTCGAAATCTATTTTCTTCTTATATGAACCTTCGGAAGGTGGCTCCAAAAATGTTCTAGGTCCATCGTCATTGTAAAAATCAACATCAATATATCCCGCCTTTTTGTCTCCTACTTCCATGAAACAATATCCTTTTCCATCAAACTTTGGTGTAGATGACTTATTATCTGTAATTTCCTCTATGATTTGTTGGCTAACAGTCCTTGCTTCGCCCTCTGCAAATATTCCTGCTTTTGGTATAGATGCTGTTTCATTAACTTTAATATCTGTTACATCGCTATTGCAAAAACGTTTTTAAAATGCGTTCTGAGGGTAAATTTATCAACTTCAATCCAATTCTTCTGCTTTTGTTTTTGCCGTATTAAATCCGAATTTCTTATTACATCAGGAACTTTATGAGGTGGAATTACTATCAACACATCGTATTTCGCTCTATTACCATTTTCGAATTCGATTATATTTTGTTTATTCGATAATAACGATCTTATTTTATGCGATTCGTGAAAATTAATGCCTTGGGAGTTGAGTAGAGTTACAATATCTTGACTTATTTTTGGTCCGGCCACTGGCAATGATATTGGAGTAGGTGTATAGAAATCAATATCAACATAATCTCTTGTTGCATTCTTAACTAGTAGATCATTAATCAACAATGATGCTTCGTATGGTGCTGGTGGACATTTATATGGAATATCTGCAATACATATTGCTATTCGTCCTTTCTTTATAGAAAGTATCTTTTCTCGTAACCTTGGAATTTCCTCAGAATCATATAGATTAAAGCACATGCCATCGTCGTCTACAAACCCATTAATTTTTTCAGGTGCAAGTTCTGCACCAAGTGCTATGATAAGGTAATCATAGTCTAATTTATGGTATATTTTGGTTGTAACACTACTATTAGAATTGATATTAATTGATATTATTTCATCATTTAAAAATTTGATTCCTTTATTTTCTAATTTATTCAAAGCGACTCTGGAATCCTTCAACGTTCTAAATCCACTTAAAATCCATAGATTTACAAGACCCATCATAAAATATTCGTTTTTATCAATAACGGTAATTCTGTGCTCCTCTGGAAGATTTTTGTGCAATATATTTGCGGCAGTTAATCCCCCAAACCCTGCACCTAATATTATAATATTTTTTCCCATTTTTGAAGTCATAGAGTAAACAGCATTGATATACTACACACATAACTAAAAGAATTTCTTAATGTATATTCTTACCCACGGTCGTAATTCTTGCTCTGAATACAAATAATTACACCAATGGTATTGCATTCGGATTCTAAAAGAAAACGTGCCCTTCTTTCTTGTTGCTGTTCTCAAGCTATCGGAATCCAAAACTTCTGATCACGGATAATTGTGCGACAGTATAACTATTAATGCTTGTACTTGTACCAGTGAATAAATGCCGTACTATTCGTGAGCTATAGTACAACTTGTATAGAATGAGGATAATCGTCTTTGGGTTTGATTATGAACTTCACAGAATTGTTCGTAGCTAAGTTAAGTATCATAATTTAGGTCACCTGTTACCATCTAAAATCATTAGCATTTAGTCAATTGAATGTTGATAAAAACATAGATACTTGACTTATATGCTTCTAGTTTTACAATGAAGAATTCAGATGCTGATGTTTTATGACTTTACTGCATCGATTAGAAGCTTAGGTACATACTCATCAATACCATTCGAAAGCAATCAAAACAGTTGCGACTATAATTGTCGAATTGCCGTTGTTGGTTCTTCAATCTGATTGTTCGGATCTACGTTTCAAGTCATCACAATAACAGTGTGTTGGACCAAAAGCTTATGTAGCTACTGCTCTTTACTCTTGACTGCGTGTTCCAATATGGCGTTAAGATACGTATGGCAAATTTTACACGTTCTTACATGTTCGTACAACGAACTTAATACGTTTTTGAATGCATCTATCCTGATCTTGTCCTCTGCGTCGGGATACATCGTCAAATTACTCTTCTGTCTTTGAGTAGATATAATAGTGTTGTACCATTCAAGATCGTACCCTTTATGACCGACTATGACCCGCTTTCATTCTTGAGCTATTTTACCTTTTCCATAGTGAAATATTATTCCCGTTCCAGATCGACAACGGATTATCGTTCAGTTTTATCTCTGTATCCGACCAAGCCCTATGATACTACTTGTCCCAACCCAGGCCCTGTGCCCTGTTATGCTCTGCCTGTGTAGATAGGTTTGTGTATGTATGTAAATTCTCCCGCTTAGGATGCACTGCGCTATCTGTCATTCTTTCTAATCGTCTACACAGTATTTTGAACAAGTCCAGAACATCTACTTCAACTATTCCTGGCAGATGCTCAATATTAGGGACGTAATTGCTTGTGATATAAAGGCCTTTTATTCTGACTTCGATTATGATTTCACTACTTTTCAAATCATCAAACTCTGATCTATTTGTAACCTTTAATGAATTTGCGAAACGTTTCTGTTGATCATCCAGTGGATATTTTCCGCTATGGATTGAATCTTCAATCATTTTACAGAGTTGGGATATTTTCACACTATATGCCCCTACAATTCTGAACTTCTTTAATGTTCCCATCGAATCTGTAACGAGAACCTACATATATTGCCTACTTACTAACTCACTCAAAGTTGATATTAAGATAACGTGTAGATCCTACTATAGTATTAGATTGTTTGCTTATTATTATAAATGGTAAAAATGAATTAGACCCTTTCAATAAATCTTGCAAAAATACAGATATGTCATTTTCATGCGGAAAAAAGCATAGGGATCATATTTCTCCATCCTTAGCCGCCAGCGACAGTCCAAATACATCTGTAGTTATTGGTGGACGCAAAAGAACATAATTTCCTTCAAGAGTAATTGGTTCACGCAGATGTACTGGCAGGCAGCCTCAGCACAATTAATGCTTTACAACTAATAGATTCAGCAGAGGTCAATCTTTTTCTATTTCTAAACTACCTCCGAAATCCTAAAAGTCCATCTTGCAGAAAGAATCCTATTGTAGACCTAACCTTAGCACATGCTGCGCTGTTCTCGCAATACCTCTATTCTCACATGGTCCCTTGTTCGGTCTCAACATTTTTGTAAAAGAAATAACCAGTTACGCACGCTTGGATTTTTCATAGCATGATTGACAGAATATTATTCTATCTCATCACATCATGGTACATAAGATATTTTAGGACTTCATCTACGGCAGGAATGTGAGTGTAATTTCGATACTCTCTGTAGAATAGAAGAATCACGGCATCCGCACAAACCAGTCATACATGATCTCTTTAATCCTCTAGAACGAATTGAACCAAGAATCAGACAAATTCATGACATAATTCGTAGCATGCCTTGCTTATAACAACAACGGGATTTTACCTTTGTCAAAAATAGTGTTGATAAGCCATGACAAATGATCTGAAAGGTTCTCAACCTAAAGGATGATAACGCAACACTTAGGTATCCATTAGCATTTTTCTACATCCGTATATGGCAAATGCGTTGTAACCATAGGTATATCAGTGTGTGCTGGAATTGTTGAATCACAATCATCATCTTTCTGGTAAAAAGCAATCAGTCCTGCATTCTTTCCATCATAAAATCCCTATTGGTACGGTGTATTGTCCTTTATTAGACACTTGCCTCCGTCCATAGGACCGGGACAAGTTTCTTTGGCCCCATATGCTACCTGATAACAAAAATAGGCAACCAGTCCTACTGCAAGTCGTATAGTTATGATTCGTTCTATTTTTTTGTTCATTTAGCATATCACCAAAAAAGAACATTGTCCTGTCTGTATTCGTGGTTGGTTATATTGGAATGTACGTGTAAACCATACATACTAGTACCATATATCGTACCCCTAAGCTATATACTTATCGGTTTGGCCACTGATAAAAAACTTCGTTGCGCAAGAACAAACGACAGCCTCACCTTCGGTTAATATCGTAGCGATGACACCTGGATAAAGATTCAGTATCTTCAAAATTGGGATTTTATAATTGCGATTCTATTGCGTTTGGTTTTGCATTAGCATATGCACAATATCAACTATCGAATTCGGTTGTTAGAGCTGACTTTATGATGTTTGTATTATTGGTGTTTTAAGACGATATAAAGAACGTTTTAGATATTGCCAAGCACAATGAATTACAAAATCTGCAGTGGAAGGTAAACTACCTTAGAAATGAGATAAATATGTTAGAATTCGAAAAGACTAAGGCTAGCAACCAGTTATTGAAATTGAATAAGACAATATATCAACTTCAAGAAACTTTGCCGAAAGGAGGATGGTATGATAATGCCGGTGACTTGTACCCTATCCCATACTCATAACCCTATACCAGTTCATACTCTATTCGACTATCTTATAGCGATTACATGCCATGGTAATAAACTAGCGGCTATGAAATATTGCCAGTCGATGATTTTAGACATCCTGTGAATCCTCGTATAGCAAGCCATAGGCGCTTGTCATCGGTATTATACTTAGAAAAGGGCTTTCCTGTTTCAAGTTGTAGTTCTCTTGTACAATAGTATGAAATTTGGTTTTGCTACGTAACTATTACTTCCAACTATTGTCCCTCGAAAATCTTGTCCGAATATGTTTCACCAACCTTGGCTACTAGTCTATCAATTTTTAATTCGACCATGTGACAGGCGCGGTAACCCATACGTTATGGCATCTTTTCTAGAAAAATCCTAGCCGACGACTTTTAACACATAATAATACTCAAATAGCATCAAGTGATTAGAATTGAGACGAGAACTATCTCTCAAAGAAGTAGTTCCTGTTTTACAAAATACGTATCAAGGCAGTGACATACGCGCAGCTATTGGCAGACAGAACGACAAAGATGAATGGACTTATATTTTTCTCAAAATCGGTGCGACTTCTGATTCGAAATCAGTAATAGAATCAATACATGATGCCAAGATAGCTAAACTAGCCATACAACGAAAACAGAATTTTCGATTTCTCGCAGAATATAGAACTATCAGCGAATGAGATTCGATAATAGACGGCAATACCGATATAATTTCTTGTGCTGAATCAAGGGCAGAAATAAATAGTACTTTCAACTTAGGGTCTAATGCTTTTAGTATTTGATAAAGCTGTATTCCGTTTAGACCTGGCATACGTATATCTGTAATGACAAGATCATAATCGCTTTTCTTATTCTGATTATTCTTAACTTCTAAAAAACGTTTTAATGCGTCCTTAGCATCTGTAAACCCTCAATGTTATATTCTTTGGAATAATAAGATAGCGCAGCATTAAAAGTTAAAAGTACGTCTTGTTCGTCGTCTATAAGCATGATATTAGCAGGTTTCACTGGCGATGATGGTCTGTCAATTCCATCTGTAGTAAGAACGCTATGCTCACCACCACGAATTATAACATTTTTAGTAATTGTCAAACTACTTATTATTTCATTACTACGCTGAATCTTCCATATGAGGTTGTTTGGATTTGCGCTATCCTCGTAAATTGCTATTTTATCTCCTACTTCAATAGGCAGAACCTGCTTGACCCTTTTTGTTAACGTTAAACGTGATTGCTCATCGACCCTTATAGTATCTACCGCAATTAGTCTATTATTGTTCGTGCCCTAGAGGATCAGGTAAAGACGATCGTGCCAACATAAAATTTCTAGCTGATCTTCGTGTTTTTTGTTAAAGTGCATATATATGTCATAAATATTGGATTATAGTTATAGACAGGTGTCTATTATTTGGCAGGTGTCTATTATAGACAGGTGTCTAACTAAAATCAGAGAGCAATAAAATGTTTCATATTTTGAGGAGATTCAGATTCCGTTATTGTTTCTTTATGTCGGTATGTCATGTCTGTGTATTATAATATTGTCTGGTTTTGTCGTGTTTTTGTTAAATTCACCTACTTATATCCAAAATTTACTGTAAACGAGCTAATCTTATATTCAAGCATGAGAACTATCACAAATTGACAACAGAAGGATACTGTATGAAATGTAAGGTTAGGCGAGGTATGAAAGATGAAAAACGGGTGAGAACGAAGAATGGGCGTATGCATAAATTCTTAATTATTATCACATGTAATATTCCTGTAGTATGAGTTCTCCATTATCATTTATCATACTACAACAATTATCGGTTCCATTACTATCCCTTAGTGGTCAGCTCTTCTCCCACGGTTCCGCATCATCTTCGTCCTCTGGTTTCTTAATCCAAGACTTTGCAGTAATAATGATAGTAGCTGCTATTATGTTGATTATCACTCATAGGTTAAAACAACCAATGGTTATTGGCTACATACTTGCCGGTATGATAATTGGTCCTTATATACCACCGTTTAGTTTGATAC
>JBAVTY010000031.1:0-3322 GCA_049696495.1 Candidatus Nitrosopolaris sp. | reverse complement strand
CAGTATGATGTCTTCAACCAATATGTATTTCTGAAGTACTTGAAGAATTTGCAGAGGAAGTTTAGAAAACTACTGCTGTTTATAGACAGAGCAGCTCAACATCGCAGTTCAATCATGATCAGAAAGCATTTAGAAGAAAATAAAGAAGTTATTAGAGTTGAATACTTACCCAAAGGCTCACCTGATTATAATGCTGTTGAAGAATGCTGGAGACAAGGAAAAGATGATCTTCTGATAAAGTACTATCCTAAATTCCTCAATCTAAAAAGCGCTATAGCTATAGCCAATTATTATAGAACAAAGCGTTTCAAACTAGACATAACCAAATATCTGTTTAGGAATGATAGTTAGCGAATTAATGTTATTGAGTATAGATCATGTTAGGGACATTCAAATGATCTATGAGAAAAGCTATCCACAGTCCGTTAGATGGCCTGATTCCTTACACATGTAAGCTTGTGTGATATATGATCGGCTGCCCATAACTATTATAACAAGGTATACTGCTATCTACTGACATAGAATCTCTCTTTGGATGCTAAACTTGACAATACAGACATTGCAATAGTCAAAGCATTGATACAGGATGGCAGAAAGTCTTTTAGACAGATAGCAAGAGAGATAAAAACAAGTACGCCAACTGTTGAAGCAAGGTTTAGTAGAATGAAGGGATTGGGAATTATCAAAAGTATTCAACCTGTCTTTGATATTGAAAAGATAGATAGTCAAATGTCTGCTCTCATTTTTATCAAGACAAACCTTTCACAATCAACTGACATTGCAAACAAGCTAGCTTCCATTCCCCAGGTCAGGGGTGTTTACAAGTTGACAGAGTACAATATCATAATTAAAGTAATAATGGCACAACATCCAGAATATCTGGAGGAATTTATCAGAACTAAGATTGCAAATATAGAGGGCATAAAATCTGCTTCCTACCAGATGATAACAAAAACAATAAAAGACGATCAAAATATTCCTGTAATGAAAGAAGGAATTTTCCTGAAGATAAAGTGCGGTTATTGCGATAATGATATCTTCAAAGATACAAAAATACTGAGAGTAGGCAAGTATGAAAGATACTTCTGCTGTAATTCTTGCTTAACTCTATATAAGCAGAAATACCGAAGTAGAATTGAAACAATATCTAGGTGACTTGTAACTTGTAATTTGAAGCTATCTGATACTGCAATTTGGTACTATTAGGTTGTATTGATTCTAGTTGTTTGTTTGATCGGTAGAAATCATTTTTGTGTCTTAAATCTGGTAGTGTAATCTTCATTTTCAATAGAGCTAAAGCCTGTATAACAACATAACGCGACAGCTAATAGAAACTGCAGAGTGTTTGCCGGACCCAGTCTATTCTATTTTGAGGAAGAGGCGATATGGTTAAATTCGGGAGAAAACAGGGGGCAGTGTAATGATTGGCTAATAGGAAAAAAATACTCCAAATATTGCAGGAAGACAATGGTAAATACGACTTTACCAGAGGCGATGTAACTGATGGTAAAAATGGACGTTGCGCATGGGGCTTGGTTCTAAGTCGTTACGGATGGGATGGTCTAGACCATGCTACATTAGGATTCGAAACTTCAAGGGTGCGAGCAGTTCTTGATTTGGATTGTAGCAGAAGTGGATATGATGATGACATTTATCATATGGTCAAGATAAACAACGAATCAAATGATTGGATAGAAACAATCGAGAAATTAAAGGGAAATTGGAAGGTGAAGTAAACAAATGACATGTAAAACTAGTAAGGCGACCATTGCCCGCTAGGTTGCAGCCATTGGAGAATGGGCATAACCTAACAATACGGTATTCGTTAGATAGGAGAATGTTGAAAGACGCAGCATACCTCAGCCACCTATATACCTCATTTGTCAAGTTTCTGCTATTTATGAGTCAAACTCTTTCTCGCAATCGTCGCACATAATGTCTGCGGAATAGACTTGCTATCATCATAGTTGTATTCGCTGATGTTGTTTTGGTTTATCTTTCTTATTCCGTCAGAGTATTAGCCCCTATTTTTGGATTATTTGCGACAAGACTTCACTGAGGACATTTTTCTCATCGTCAGTGAGTCCAGCATAATCTCCCTCTTAACTTCTGATGCCCTTTGGACAAACCTTGTGCATAAAATAATGATATAACATCCAACAATATACACCATCGGAAACTGGATGTTTATTCGGTGACCGTGACGAACATTGATTCAAAAATAAAAATATTAGATCCTGCAGCGTTGTTGCAATTGTTATAGTTGTAACAGCTCATTATGTAGTCATCAAGACTAGGTACTTGATTCTTGTCCAAATTCTTTATCAAGCCGTCTCTTCAGCAACTTGTATCTATTATATTTACTGTCCCAATTAGAAAAGAATCTTCGTTCGCTTAATCCCATATACAACCATATTGAAGCCAAGATTACAGAAACTCCAATAAAAAACAGGAGAAAAATGCCTAAATGTGGGAACCTAAATAGTATTCTATGCAAGAAAAAAGGATGAAGTGTGAATACTGCAGTCAGCATTAAACATAAGGGTGCAAGAATAAATGAAGATAGTATCATTACCTTAAATACACCTCTTGTTCTGTTCATATGAGATACTAGTTCATCTATTAATCGGATGACACTAGTCTTATTTTGTACCTTTTCTGTACCATTTGTAGATTTATTGGATTCAGTGTCACTAGCATCTGAAGACATCACTAGACTATCTGTGGACTACCGCCTTTTAAAATACTTCGCTAACCATGTTACTGATCCTTACAGGATCAATTTTCTTTTCTAAGAAACATTTGCTTATATGACTCGAAATTCTTCTGCAAAAGTCTATCCATTTTCCTAAGAAATATGGATAGATCCTATTGTATTTCCTAGGCTGTCACTATTAACCTGAGGAAAAAAATAAGATACCTATTCCTTAGCGGTTGTTAGTCCTAGCTCCTGACCAAATTCTTCAATACCCTCTGCTTTTTCTATTTTGCTAAAGACTTTTCTCAAGAAATCCTTACTGACTAAAATAAAACCAAGCTGCTCAAAATACATTTCAGAATTAACATAATTTTCAAGTATGTTATTAACTAGTACACTGATCGTTATTCTTCTTTTTTTGCCTCTCCTTCCAGTGTCTTGATTATAGCTTCCTTTATCCTATATGTTGAATGTACAAGCTTATCTTTTTTATTAGCTTTGCCAGATTCCCGGATATATGAGACACCTGCTCTTTTATGCTATAAGTAGGTTATATCCATGTCTATTCTTATTACAGGGTCAAGATTGTATAATACATTAGCAGCAAGAAGGTCAAGAGCACTA
>JBAVTY010000030.1:0-5964 GCA_049696495.1 Candidatus Nitrosopolaris sp. | reverse complement strand
ATTCTATGAAGATGACAAAATGACTGTCGACAGTAATTGCACCGAAATGGAATATTCTCTTCGAGGCCGCATGTATTACATCTCATTATATAGATTTCACAACTTGATTATTAATATATGGCCAATCTATCCAGATTATCTTAGACGTTCCTGTTGTTCTTTCCTTCCAAATCCAAAATAACGAGAATGGCACATCTCCTTTCTATAAATTACTCCTCTGTTACCACACTTAGACTTACTTTTGCTGCACATTCACAGTTGCATACATTTTCCGCAAATTGGTGCCTCAAGATTGAAGCTACAGAACTGCATTGAAAACACCTTATATTATACATTTGTCCTTTGGGTTTCCGACGTCTGAATACGCCGAACATTATCCTATCCTCCTCATTTTTGATCCACATTTAGGACACGCAACTTGTTTATGCTGCGTTCCACAACTCATACAATAGTATTTCAACGGTGAACTACCATAGGCTGCCGTTTGACTAAACATACCACCTCTGACATTAGTAGCGTTAAGACTACCCATTCTTGCCATCATTCTTCTTAGGTAGAAATTGAGTAGCAAGAAAGTTCCTACAATGACAACTAATGATACTGGAAATGGAACTAGCATTGAAATTGCGATGCTTATACCAAAAGATATTCCAATCCAAACTAGGATTAATAAGAAATTGCGCATTAACTGAACTCAATCCTAATCTATCACCTTTCACCTTTGTATTCTGCTGATTAGTATTAAGAACTTGATTAACGTTGTAACTTAACATTGTTAACTCATATAGTTTAGCAGTTTAATTTAGTCCTTATCGTATATTATTCATACTCAGACGGAGGTTAAATAGATCGATGAAAGCAATTTGCCTAAATGTGGGATGATTAATGGAGATTTTCATGCTTCTAATAACGTAGTAATAAATCAAGATGAAGCAATTCACGAACATGAATTTATTTCAATAGCTGTTAAGGGATTGAATAGTCGTCGAGTAATTAAATGTGTTACTTGTGGTAAACTTTACTTTGAGCTTTCTGGCAAAGCCTTAACAGAAGACATAGATGCGATCTATCGAGGAACTAAAAGTGTCCACTAGATGTTCATAAATCAAAATATGCTGTTGCTCTTTGAAACAATAACTATACCGCAGATTTTAACAAAAATATTCGAGTCGTTAAAAATTATAAGAATACCAGGGATTTAAAATAAAGTAGTACGTACTCTACCTTCGCTGGGTACAAAAGTACAAAATACGTACAACGAAGACATCCAAGACTTTTTTTAGTGCGTTATGATGTCATTTGCTATTTTGTTATTTTGTTTGTCATTACTTCAACAATCATTATCGAGTTGTTGATTCGAGTTTACGCTCATTATTGTAACACACATTCAGCACCCTCCTATTAGAAATGAGTCCAATAATAAGATAATATATCCTTGGTCGATTTTATTGCATTTATTCTACTATTGTTCCCGTTATTACTTATCCTTAGATTCTTAATGGCAATTATTGAATTTACTGGTTTTTAATGGTGTCATAGACCATTCGATACAACTGATATATATGATTGAGGATAATGATAAGTATGTCAACCAAAAAAGAAGCTGAAAGACAGGCCACAGAATATGATGTTAAAAGAGAATTAAGAACAGGATTATCAGAGCAAAATGACGCCATCGATAGAGCATTAGATGAAACCAGAAATAATATCAGAAGAACAGTAGACGAAGCCAAGAGAGAGATTCCACGTAACACACAAGCGATCAATGATTATCAAGAGCACACCCTTCAAGCAAGCAAAGAAATTGCAGATAGCTTCCTAGAATCTCAAAAGCAGGTTATCCAATCATTTCAGTCATCATGGATACCGTATTTTGAGAATACCTATGGCGCATTTTGGAATAATTGGACGTCTCCACGAAGAGTAGCGGAAATCTATGCGAGAACAGTAAGCAATTGTGCAGATAACGTGATGGCTACAACTAGAATAGCAAACAATACATTATTTGCAAATATCGATGCATACAAAGCATTTGTTCAGCGTGAAAAAGATGATGTAAAAGAATTTTCGAGAATAGCTGCTAATGCCGCAAGAACGTTTGAAAACACTTCAAGAGAATTTGCCAATAATCGACTAGTATAAGAAAGACGTCCCATAAGGACGCAAAACATATTTTATTTTTGTATTATTATAAGTGCTAACAAGAACAACAACATAACACAATTTTGTTCTACTGTGTGAAAGTCTGTGCATCGATGAACTCTGCGTTTTATTTAGGGGTGAAATTATCGGTCTATGTATTTAGGGGCCTACACCAAAGCAGACAAAAGATAGAAGAGACCAGCGAGTAGAATTACAAACCTGCTTTTTAATTCCTTCAACGGATGATACATCTATTAGCAATATTGCACCATATTTGTTATGAAAAATAAACAAATTTTCATGATAGGCACCTTAGGATTGGTGCTAGCCCTGGGAGTACTCGCGACAACTATTTCACAAGTCTGGGCCGCAGGAGACGGGAAGGTAATCATGTGGGGCCTGGCACGATGCATGCACAATCCAAATGTTGGTTTAATTTGCACAGATGGACATAGCGGGCAGGGAGGTCATCCACAAAACAGGTAACTATCTAGCGCATTTTTTTCCTTACATCAGCATATAATCCGAATTCAAGCACGATGACATAAAGGATATAGTAAGACGAGCTGGAGTAATAGGGTACAATTTGTACGATGATATTTGTCCGTTCGATGATGGCAATAGCAATTGCTGTTATGATGACCACAACCGCTAATAAATACGCCACAAATTACGAAGGCCTATACTGATTGTTCGCGGCCACTTACACAAGCTGGTCTGAAAGCCGGTTTATACTATAGTCATGGTTGAAGGAACACTTCTCGCTATCGAGTACTGCTATCTATGTCGGAAATTGATCTCTAAGAGGGATTGCCAGAAGTTAAGACAGAGCAGCAGTAAAATGATGGGCCTGTATCCGGTCACGCGTTATTACTATTACAGAACGAAGTTAATCGGGGGTGCGGCAAAATTCCTCGTTGCAGAGACTAACCAGAACTAAATAAATAGCCAAAACGTCGGTTCGACTAAGTAAATAACTATCGCTAAGAAGCAAGATTCTATGACTGGTATCATGGTTGTTGCTGCTACTGTGATGTGAGAGATTATGTCATTCGTCGCACACGACCGGCAAGTCCAGCCCTTCGTGTATGTGACCATTTTACATTCATTGCTAAAGTAGCCAGATAATTCACGGTTTATCTATATTTATGTGATAGGCGAACAGCAGGCTGACAGGTGCTACAAAAAGATAAACAAAACAAGCAGATATCGTTTATCGATTCGTAGAGAACGAAAGGATTAAGAGGCTTTGGTGGAATTGTTATCGGGGGAATAGTTGGGTTAGATATTTTCTCAGGTCGACAAAGTTTCATGAGCCAATTCCAATACGAGTCCTGTCTGATTCGCTAATTGTGTATATGACGACTCACTAAATCCTACATCTTACATATGACTAACGCTGCGTCATTTGAACACCGATATAACAAGCACAGCTATCAATATCGCCACTCCAATTCCTATCCATTCACTGGTTTTCATTGATCTTACTAGAATAATATCATCATGCTTTATTTATACAATGGCAGGTCAGCGATTAGAACGATTGTAAGTTATGTTTTTTCCAATTCATTGATAACACCTCAAACTTGAGCAAAGCTGGATCAGAAAGAGTTATTAGCATTTCAATTTCATTATCTAATTGGGTTCGCTCATATTCTTAGAATGTTTCAGCCACGCTTAAAGCTGACCCATTCACTATACCTATGTGGTCAACCTTATTGCATTTCTTGATGATGAACGATCGTGTGCTAATTTACTGAGAAAAATCAGATGTAGAAGATATAATCGTATTACATGGCCCAGATATTCTTAGCTAACATTGATAGATTAAATGAAGCTGGAGGGTCTGAGACAGATGCACAAACGCCCTTTCCAGCTGGTACTATCTCAAACTTATGATCGTGGTCTAGGTCTATGTAGGAGTACGGGTGCCCGTTGCGCGTCAGGAACTCTTTGATCCGAAGAGTACCGATGGAATGCATTGAACCGATTAGTACAACATCTCCCATGCCAACCGCTATCAACTCAACCCTGCGTCGTTATGCTGTAAGATATGTCAACTATGCTCTAGCCACATTCTTCTTAACCCCCTTTGTCCTTGTACTTCTACTTCTAATCCCTGGTCAAATACTGCTTGCACAAACAAGAGTATTAGATACCATAATTGGTGCCGGCCTCTCATTACTAGGCGTATTTATTATTCGGTGGTTCTCATATTTGAAGAGATAAGCATTACACGTGAAGTTGTCTGTGGGTTATAGGAAAAGGTGCACATGCATTAAAATAAGAATATTTTAAAAATCTTGTTTTAAATAATGCCATCTTGAGCTTGTTCCTATAAATGAATGAATTCTCGTAAACGGTACCCAAATCCATTGACGTTTTCATGACCCAACCATTAAATTGAGTCGCTGCTCGGTTAAGCACTTATTCAAAAATCTGCAGCACAAACCTCAAAAGATGGAACCGTAGCATGGGCTATGGGTACAGGTGGATAGTAGAAACAGTATTCTCTTCCATTAAAAGAACATTTGGTGAACATGTAACTGCTAGAAAATTTCCTCATATGATAAAAGAGATCTTCCTAAAAGCAGCACTATATAACATGTTCAATCGAATGAGCTAGCTAACTGTTTGCTGTTTGCATACACTAAAACCCTTAATGAATCGTGCAACATAGCACAAAAATCAATAGTTCTGGTTCTGCACGTGCAATGAGCTTGTTCCTATAAACGCGGCTCAGAAGTTTTACAATTTCAAGTTCCTTGTCTTGATTCGTGTAAAAGCATTTGGGCTAAACGGTTCTCAGACGTTCACAAGACAAGGACAAATTTCCTAGGATAGTTGGAATAGTGTGTATAGGTGGGTATCGTTAAAGCTGCATCAACACCAGATACTGGTATTATCGTTGGTTAGCCTATTGCGGCATTAATGGGTGGGATATCTGTTATGGTGAGGAAGATGGGGACCAATCCATCCATTCCAGTTAAAGTCATAGGCCACGTGATACCCCTTGCAGTATGATACGTAGGGTGGATCCAAGAGGACAGAGACCTAGATATTGAGACATAAAGATCAAAGCATTTATCTTTGGATCAACGCTCTTGGCCTGGCTCGTGTCTACATGTGGATCGCATGGGAGATCTGCTCAAACTTTCAATAATATGAGACGCCGATTTATATAATAGTAATTTGTACGTTCGTTTGTACTCCTTGGCTTGACAATTCTGAACGGTTCTGAAAAAGAAGTGAAGGAAAATGGAACAATAGAAGAGAAAACAGAGGTATTACGCGGCGAGCAGCAAGTAATTGATGCAGAGCTACAATTTTTCTTTAATTCAAAGGAAAGGGTTGATACTTACATGAATTATACACGACCTCAATTAGCCATACTGCTTGAACCAATAAAGAAAGCTTTTCTTGATGCTAAAAGTAGAGGTGTGAAACTCAGATATGTGACTGAAATTACTAATGACAATATTTCTGCTTGTAAAGAGCTGATGATGATAGTAGATGAATTACGACACCTAGATGGAATAAAAGGAAATTTCATGGTAAGTGAATCGGAGTACCTTGCTCCTATAGTTTTATTTGAGAAAGGAAAAGTGGCATCACAGATTATCTACAGTAATTTAAAGGAAATTGTAGAACATCAACGATATACTTTTGATAGTTTTTGGAGTAAAGCAATTCCGGCACAAGAAAAGATAAGGGAAATCGAAGAGGGAGTAGCACCTATTAAAACTAGTCTAATAGAGGACCAAGATGAAATAATCACAGAAATAAAACGACTAAACAATAGCGCTAACAAGTTATCAATTT
>JBAVTY010000029.1:0-13225 GCA_049696495.1 Candidatus Nitrosopolaris sp. | reverse complement strand
TAGAGCTATATTTCCATCAAGTAAAATGTTTGTCTGAGATACTCTTTGATGTCATATCGTAGATTATCCAAAAAACCCCTGTTATTCAGATCATTTACTGGACTAACTGTTTGGAATTTAATCTTGTTTGTAAAGAAATTGAACATAACTATGAAGAGCACGAGAGAAGAAGAGAATCCTCATTTCAAGGAAGAAAAGAATCCGAGATGTAGGTGCTGGCAGACCATTTAAGCTGAAAGTCAGTCAAACACGCTATTTACCAGAAGCCCTTGTACAAGGAAAAGAGCTGATGTATCATGGTTCTTTAATAATCTTGCGTATAATCCATCTGCACTTACACCGGATATCAACGAATTTGTTAGCCATTATTCTGCTCCAGGCGGAATGCGTGCCGGATTTGAGTATTATAGAGCTGTTCCACAGGATGCAGTTGAAAATCAAAGACTAATCTTACAATGCCAGTACTGGCGGGAGGAGGATCCTATTATCCAGTAAGACTAAGTCAAAGACTAAGCTTACAATGCCAGTACTGGCGGTAGGAGGATCCTATTATCCAGTATACGGAGGTAATGTTACTAGTAACTCCGTACTGTATGCGATGAAAGCATTAGCTCAAAATGTTCGGGGTATCCAAGTCCCCAATAGCGGTCATTGGATTCCAGAAGAGCTGCCAGACTTTGTAATAAAAATGCTTGACAATTTCTTTGGTGGTAATACCACTAAGACTAAATGAGAACTATCCTACAACTCTGAAATACTATGAGTACTAATATCGCCAAAAAACAAGTAGCCATTGTCACCGGTGCTTCGAGCGGTATGGGCTTGGGCATTGCCCCAAGCGCTGCTGCGGCACAGTTATCGTGTGGTCGCCAACTCGCGCAACATCAGCAAATCGAAAGATTTGAAACCCTCATCCGACCTCATTTTTGTGGACGAGGACATCGGCAAAAAGAATACGGCCATAAAAGTGGCCGATGCTGCCATCTCTGGATACAGTGCCTCGAGGAATGAAATCAGAACTTCTGGATCGCCGATTGGGAAAGTGTCGAGGAGGGCCATTGCCTTGTAAACTAGGACATCAGCAAACGTCTCGGCATTGGTGTTGAGATGAGGCCACTGGAGGATACCCTGAACAAGAACATATCCCTGGACCCTTTTCGAACCGTCTGGGGCATGTTGGGAAAGACCGATGGTGAACACGTTAAATGGCGTCGCTCCCGTTGAGGAACCTGGATATAATGCAGATAAGAGTTTTCTGTTCTAATTGAATTTTCACTTAATCTGCGTAATGAATTCATAATTAAGTAGAGAACAGTAGGGTAAAGGAGGAATTCCAGTTTAATAGCAGGATATCGTTAGCTGAACCCATTGTCAGAGATTTTGCCCCATTTGTCACCTCTGTTGATCGAAATACTAAATTTGTTTGGTACGATGGCGTTTGGTGTGACAGGAGCGTTTAAGGCAATTGAACATGACGCAGACCTCGTAGGGGTCATCGTCCTTTCATCCATAACAGGAGTTGCAGGAGGAGTCGTCAGAGATATAATCTTTGGAAAATTGCCCCCTACTGCATTAATCAATCCTTCATACCTAATAGTGACAATAGCTAGCGGGATTGCTATTTTCTTTCTTTATCCATCTCTAAAAACACATTGGAATTTATTTTTGAAATTTGATGCGGTAGGTTTAGGTGTGTTTACTGTCATTGGAGCCACTTTTGCTTACAATCTCTTTGGATTGAACCTTCTTATTATGACAATTGCAGGGACTTTAACTGCTGTTGGCGGTGGAATATTTCGGGACATGCTGGTAAATGAGATACCTCTTGTTTTAGTTAAAGAGCTATATGCTTCTGTGAGTTTCATGGGTATAATAGCCTTTTTCATATTGCTCGCGATGGGCTTTAACTTGAACGTTGTTGCCATACCATCAATCCTCCTGGTAATACTCGTTCGTATTATCGCTATGAGGTTTAGATGGAATTTACCAAGAGCAAGAACCTAAAAGTAAAACTGTAGGGCTTTATACAGAACTTCTCTAAAGTAATTTAATATTTCGCATGTGCATTGACGTCGGTATATTAATACTATCATCCTTTGCACTTTAACGCACTTTCTACATCGATGAGTACGTTTGTCGATGTCCTCTTCGAAATGGTGTATGTGAATTCTTAATTCTCATACCAGTTGTGCCTTTGCATCTGGATCTATTGATATGCAATCTCCGTAAAGTAAGCAAAACTGCAGGGTGGATATTAGTAAGAGGGACGTACAGTGCTTATAATATTTCTGCAATAACGACCATCTCCTAGTGATTTTATTCCATTCAGTCTAATTTCGCATTTGTGTGTTCCAGATGAGAAGGATCCTACAGGAACATGGTCACCGCCGCCAATACAGCGGGTGGTTTGTCAACCATGTGTGGTAAGTACGATAGTTAGGGATAATCAATCATGAATACGGTCGAACTGTGGCTATAATGTTTAATAACTTTGCTCCAGCGGTTATGAACGTGATTATTCAATCGGCTTCCAAAGAATCGATCGAAATAGTTGTCCAACGAGCTACTCAACTCTTATCCAACCTCGGGGATCGCCTGCCTGCATGGGGCGAATTGTACCGCGACTTGCACATGCATCCTGAACTTTCAATGCAAGAGACTCGAACAGCCGGGATCGTCGCACGACATCTTCGTGATTTAGGTTACGAGGTGACCGAGGGTGTTGGCCATACGGGAGTAGTTGGGCTGTTACGCAACGGAGCAGGTCCGGTTGTGATGCTTCGCGGCGATATGGATGCACTCCCCATCAAGGAGCAGACTGGCGTGGATTACGCTAGCAAGGTGGTTGGTACCACAATAGATGGAAGCACTGTGCCAGTTATGCATGCATGCGGCCATGACATACATACAACATCATTGATAGCTACAGCAGAGATTCTCGCAAAGGGACGCGAAGCATGGCGAGGAACCGCGTTTATCTGTGCTCAACCAGCCGAAGAAACAGGGCAAGGAGCCGAAGCTATGCTGCGTAGTGGACTCTTCACAAACTTCCCACGCCCCGATATCTGTCTCGGCCAGCACGTTTTACCACTCGCCGGCGGTATGGTTGGACATAACTCTGGCGTGATAATGTCTTCCTCAATCAACGTCGATATAAGACTTATTGGAAAGGGCGGACACGGTTCTTTGCCACAAGTCGCCATCGACCCAGTAATTATGGCTTCCTCGCTAATCATGAAACTGCAGACCATCCGTTCGCGGGAGCTTGCAGGTGACGTTCCGGCTGTCATGACAGTAGGGTTTGTCAACTCTGGTCTGAAACACAACGTCATTCCTGACGACGCCCACATAGGTCTGAACATACGCACACAGAGTACCCACGTTCAGCAGCAGATAGTCGATGCTATCCGCCGGATGGCAGTTGCAGAAGCACAGGCGTTTCGTGCCCCCAAACCACCAGAGATCATCACATCAGACGCGTTTCCGCTCACCAGTAATAACGAACCGATCGACCAGCGTATACTCGCAGTCCATAGAGCGCTGCTGGGCCATGAAAACGTAGTAGAGCTGTCGACATTAATGGGTAGCGAGGACTTTTCAAGGTACGGCCTTCCAGGCCGCCACCATTACGGCGGTGAACCAGTTCCGTACTGCTTCTGGTTTTTTGGCGGCCACTCAAGGGAGCGCTATGACGCTGCTCCTGGTGATACCCCTAGTGCCAAGCTATCATACTTGCCCTCCAATCATCAGTCTAACTTTGCGCCTGACCCAGAGTCAACACTGCACGGAGGAGTGTGCGCTCTCGCTTCAGCAGCACTCGCCTATCTGCCTGCGGCCAGCGATGCGCAGAAGGTTCCATGAAAACCAAAGGTACGATTAGACAAGGCGTATCAACCGGAGCACTCTTACCGTTATTTCTGCCACATCCCCTGATGGGCTGGTAAATGTTCGAGTTTTCAGAACCCCAGGTTTAGGCGGCGATGTTTTCGCGAGGGATAATATCAAATACGCGCTTGGTATAATGGAGGCTCATGGATTCAGGCTGACGGAATTTAATAACAATACATACTTCCTTTCCGGTCATCCGGCGATCAGACTAGTTGGAATTCAGGACGATGAAAAAATAATGTTATATGCTATCAAATCAGGAGCAAATGCATATGCAGTCAAGTATATTTCGTCTCCCGATACATATCTTACCTACCTGGCATCAGCACAACAAATGCTAGACCCTTTTCAGGTGATTAACGCACAATAACGTAGACGCCTCCCAAATCAACATAAAGCGGGTAACCGGATTAATATGATATACCGGAAGCCTTATAGCTAAGGACGATTATATTCTTTGTAACAATAAAGTATTGAATGAACATCGAAGAAGCTGCCTAAATCTCAGAATTTTTGCCTTGCATTGCAGATAAGAGTTTCTGGTTCGGCTGTAGAAGTTGATGTCATCTCAACGTGTATGACCATCATACCACTTGGATGCGATTCTGATGATTAGCAACCAAGTCCACTAGCCTTGAAACCAGTACGGCTAGATTCTTAACCTACTTGGCTCGAGCGCAAGGCCATAATAGCTACAGCGTACCCGAGTCGGCTGGATGTTCAGGGGTCAGTTACTGGTATATATAATCACCTTTTCTGATTGAAAATCATACAGCCACCGCATCATCATATCCCTGCATCCAATAAATTCCTAAACTCTCCATTAAATCTTTGGCCGTTTTACGAGTCTTGGAGTCGACATTAACTATGACAATCCCTTTAAACGGCTGCCCGTACAGAACGACTGAACCAAGTGGAACCAGTACAAGAATAGGCAAAGTTAGCAAGTCCTCTTCGCCATCAACAATAACTCTCACCGGATTAGTATTACTATTCCTTAGTGCATCTCGTAACACCTGAACAGCTCTTTTTGAAATAGTCCCCGCAGGATTGGAACATTTGAGCTGCAAGACGCGATCTTGTAAAACCGATTCACCTCCAATTGCTATGCGTTGTGCTCGTCTCTCTCTGCCATCTACAACGCACACACGAGGAACGATACCATAAGAAATCAATCGGTCAGTTGTAGCATCACCTACCGAAACAACCGACTTCGCATGGTTTACGGAATTGTATAACTTTCCCTTGGTGATATTACTGTCTTCGAGAAGAAAGCCAAATGGTTCTTTTAGTATACGAAGATTTTCAGGACTGAAGAACATTCTGGCCTTCAGCTTGACTCGGTTCTTTATGAGGTGGTACCTGAGTCTCAGCCTCGTCAGCAGCCTTCATCTCGGATGCAATAACACTGATCCGCCCAGCCACCGTTTTGGCCATATTGGTGAACGCATTTGCTTGGATCGAACCAGGTTGTGACAGAGTTATTGGTTTCCCAGTATCGCTTCCCTCCATAATCTGAGTGTGAAGTGGAATTTCACCGACGAAAGGCACGTTGAATTTCTCGCTGACTCTGTGACCCCCTCCTTTGCCAAAAATATGGATACTTTCCTGGCAGTGCGGGCATTGGAGGTAGCTCATGTTCTCGACCACTCCTATGATAGGAACATTTAGTTTGTTAAACATCCCAATCGCCTTCACTGCAACGTTCATTGCAATTTCCTGGGGAGTAGTTACGATAAGTATTCCAGTGATGGGTATTGTCTGTGCCACTGTCAGAGGCGCGTCGCCAGTTCCTGGTGGCAAGTCTATTATCAAATAGTCAAGCTCGCCCCAGTTAACATCTGTCAAGAATTGCTTGACAATGCCGGAGATTATTGGGCCTCTGTATATTCCGGCCTGCTGAGATTGTTCATAGAAAAATCCCATCGATATTACCTTGACGCCATCTGAAACAGCCGGCTGAATCTTGTTATTAGTAACTGCAGGAGTTTGCGTAAGACCAAGCATCAGCGGAACGCTAGGACCATAAATATCAGCATCCAGTAATCCCACTTTCGCACCGGTCTTGGCTAGCGTCAACGCCAAGTTCACTGAGACAGTAGTCTTTCCGACACCTCCTTTACCACTCGCAACAGCTATAATATTTTTAACACCTGGCAATAACTCATCCAAAGATATGGCGCGGCCTTCCATCACTCGTGCCGTAACTTTCAGGTTTAGATCTGTCACGCCTAAATTCGCTATAGTATTCCTGACATCCTGCTCTATTTCGCTATTAAAGGGACAAGCTGGAGTCGTGAGTTCAAGGGTAAACGCCACCTTTCCATCATTAATTGCGAGTTCCTTAACCATTCCCATCGATACAATATCTTTGTGCAACTCTGGATCTACAACTTTCTTCAATGAAGACAGTACTTGATCTACGGTAACCATACTGGCTAAAGCAAATCCGTCGATACTGTATTTAAACGATACATCCAACTTGGACCAAATGCAGGTCAAAACACGATGGTTGAGAGAGCCAAAATGACCAAGCGAATCAAAACTAAAGATCTAGACACCGTACAATCTTAAATCTGGCTGAGGCTTGCTAGGATTTGTAATCGATATGATGTTGCAGACATGTGATGCTAAAAATGTTCTATTGGACTTGGCAACACCTGCAAAGTGAAAACTGACCTGAGCTAATCTGTGGATACGGATTAATGACCCACCTGTACAAAATTCGAGTGAGTTTGAAATTGAATCTTTTGAAAAAACTACGTCCTATGTCGGAATTGTGAGAAATGAGAAGACAGGATCTTCATTACATACCATCAAACGGTGTCTACGAATACAAATCGAAAATGTATTAATTACCTTTCAAAAAACATTAGTACATGGCAAAGATCTTCGCAGACGTGAGTGAGAAAGAAATAACTAGGACTATATCAATGATGTTTAATGAAACGATCGATGAATATGCAAATTGTGATGTAATAGTCATCGGGGCTGGACCCGCAGGTTTGATGGCGAGCCGAGACCTCGCAAGGATGGGTGTTAGAACGCTTGTCGTGGAGCAAAATAACTACCTAGGCGGCGGCTACTGGGTAGGTGGATATATGATGAACCCCGTGACAGTTAGGGCACCAGCACAGAAGATATGGGATGAATTAGGAGTTCCTTATCGCAGAATTAGTGATGCACTATATGCGACTTGGGGGCCGCATGCGTGTTCAAAGCTTGTAGCCGCAGCGTGTGATGCCGGGGTACGATTTCTGCAGCTCACAAAGTTTGACGACCTTGTGTTGAAGAACAAGAGAGTGAGCGGCGTTGTTGTTAATTGGATGCCGGTTTCTGCTCTACCTAGGAACATTACATGTGTCGATCCTATCGCACTAGAATGCAAGATTGTAATCGATGCGTCGGGTCATGATTCTGTGGCCGTTAAGCGTATGATGGACCGTGGTTATGTAAAGTGGAAGGGAATGGATCCGATGTGGGTCGAAGGAGGCGAGGACTCGGTGGTCAATTACACAGACGAAGTTTTTCCAGGCTTAATCGCTGTCGGAATGTCAGTCACAGAGACAAACGGCCTACCACGTATGGGTCCCACATTCGGCTCTATGCTTCTGTCAGGCAGAAAGGGAGCAGAAGTTGCTATGCACAAGCTTAAGGAAACGCCAGATCAACCTAAGCTAAAGGTAAAGTAGCATGGTCGACGAGACTTGACCATATTTGCAGCATCGATATATCCATTCTATCTTGACGCCTCGACAGCAAAACTGGATCATTGTGAGATCCAGTTTTCCGAGCAACTTTTTCTCGATATAGGAGAAGCAAAATTCCACTTTCCTTCATCAAATTGCCTATCTCATTCGAATTGTATTCCTCTTACAGGTGAAGTAGTTGTTCAATGTAGATCGCCGCGCATCATTGTTCTGTCTCTAAATGCTTCTGTTGCAATAGCGTTTGTCCTATTTGCAGATATCTTTCTTTAGCGGTCAATTTGTGAACAGCTACGCTTTCTGTCTTTCTGAATGCATCATAGCATGAAATCTCTTATTGAATCTTGACCAAACGACCAAATATTTGAGTATCATATTCCCGTAATGGAATAGATACTCTACTGTAGTGTCTTGTCTGATCTTCAGTATCATTCAAAAACTAGATATTTTTAGGTTACGAGTATCGGAAAGCAACGATTCCGAACGAATTATTAATTGGTATATTTTAACTCTTTACTAATGTCTAAGACGGATCATAGAGATGATTCCGTTAATTCAGGCAAAGTAAGCCATTACGAGGTAATAATAATAGGGTCAGGCCCTGCAGGGTACACTGCCGGAATTTACACTTCACGGGCCAGACTTAAGACCGTTCTTATAACTGGTACCTTGCCTGGCGGCCAACTAATGACCACGAGCGAGGTTGAAAATTATCCAGGTTTCCCAAACGGAATATTCGGACCAGAGTTAATGATGAACATGCGGCAGCAGGCAGAAAGATTTGGAACAATTGCAGTAGACGATGAGGTTATTCAAGTTGACTTTAAGCATAGGCCTTTCCAGATTAGGACCAGTAGTGAGATCTTTGAATCTGAATCAGTCATAATATGTACCGGAGCTTCACCTCGTAAGCTTGGAATTAAGGGGGAAGAGATGTTTGCAGGGAGAGGCGTGTCGTATTGTGCCACATGCGACGGTCCTTTCTTTAAGGGTGAGAACATAGCGGTGGTTGGGGGAGGAGATACGGCATTAGAGGAAGCCACGTTTCTTACAAAATTTGGAAGGTCCGTTAAAGTAATCCATCGTCGTGATAACTTACGGGCAAGCAAAATTCTGCAAAACAAAGCATTTGAAAATCCAAAGATCGAATTTCTATGGAATAGCATGGTAACTGATATCGCAGGCGATAAAAAAATTGCATCAATTGCTGTCAGAGACGTATACAATGGAAAGGAACAGAAAATACAAGCAGGCGGCCTGTTCGTTGCAATTGGCCACGATCCAAACACCGGCATATTTAGAGGACAATTAGAATTGGATGATAAAGGTTACATTATTTTGAAAAATAATTCCTTTACAAGTGTAGAAGGAATTTTTGCTGCTGGGGATGTCCACGATCACAGATACAGGCAGGCGATTACTGCAGGTGGTTTTGGCTGTATGGCCGCTTTGGACGTGGAAAAATGGTTGACTGAGAGAAAACACCACGAAAATAAAGCCATCAGCAGTTTTTACACAAACGCGTAGGCAGGCTTCGAAAGATTCTTGGCATTCTTAAGGATTTTATAGTATTCCGTATCCGTGAATACGCCTTGTTGGTCGTATAAACTCTTAAATTTTGTACCATCGTCTGCAAAAATACCCACAAGATTACCTCTCTCCAATTTTTCAGCAATCTTCACCATTGAAGCCATTACTGAGCCTGAGGATGGACCCACTAGCAATCTGTCTTTTACGGCGAGCTCTTTTACCAATCTAAACGACTCTTCATTCGTAGCGGTTAGCCATTCATCGACAATCTTTTGCCGTCGTAGGAACAACTCCGGCATTGCAGATTCTTCAAAATTTCTCAATCCTTGCAGTAAGTGATTCTTTTGAGCTTGAATTGCGATAATTTTAATATTTTCGTTCTTCTCCTTCAGGAATGTTGCGGTCCCTGTTATGGTGCCACCTGTACCACAACCGGTGAGGAAATGCGTCACTTCACCGTTCGTTTGCTTCCATATTTCTGGCCCGGTGCTCTCATAATGAGCCAAAAAATTGGCATCGTTTTCGTATTGATTTGGCATATAATAGATGTCTGGCCTCGGTTTCGAAATCGCTATAGCCAGAGCAATGCTTTGATCGGTACCAGCGCCCACTCTTGGGCAAAGATCATCTGAGGTTTCGTGTACTGTAGCTCCCAATCTCCTTAAAATCTTCTTTGTCTCATCGCTTACCTTGTCAGGTATAACAATTTCAACTTTATATCCTAGTGCTTGGGATATGCCCGCTAAAGCGATACCGGTATTGCCTGATGTAGGTTCTATTATGATGCTTTTGTCCTTCTTCAACATCCCTTTCCTCTCCGCATCCTTTACCATCCAGTATGCCGCCCTGTCCTTGACGGAGCCAAATGGATTGTACCATTCTAGCTTCGCAAAAAGCTTTATACTGCTTGTGCCAAATGAATTCAACTCCACGAGCGGAGTGTTGCCTATTTGACTTACTATATCCGGTCGAGCAAAAGTAGTCATATCATTTAGCCTTTTTAATTAGGAACTCAAGGTCTTTGTTATCTTTGTTGACTGATAGAAGCTCATGTCCATTTCTTTGGACCCACATAGATATGTCTTCTTCAGATTCAGGGTCGTCAGCAACTATCTTTATCATCTCGCCTATAGTAAGTCTTTCCATTTCCATCTTGGTGCGAAATACAGGCTCAGGACAGTAAAGGCCTCTAACGTCGATGGTCTTGGTCGGAGATTTGGTGTCACTGGTATTCATATTGATAGACAAATTGATGGTATAGGCAATATATTAATTGTTTAGGAGAAAGGTAGCCGCGTTTCTTCCAGCCTATTATTCAGACTGAGTATTCTTTGTTGGTTCTTGTAACCCGTGTATTCAGACTGAGTATTCTTTGTAGGTCAAGAATGCTGTGACATTCCATTTTCAGATGCTGTTTTTTCATAATCTTTTCGAATTTCCTTACTGACAATATGTAGACCTATTTGTACCTACACGCATAGTTGACAAAATGCAAAGATCATACTATGCGTTAACTCTAGTCACCTGAATAGGTCTTTCTCTTTAGAGCGAAGTAGCTCCGATATAGAAGTGTTTTCATGCATTCGATACACATATCCTCTTAATATTATAACAGGAATGCGTTCAGTTTTACCCATTTGTAATTCTGCAGCAGATGCAATCTCATCGACCACTGCAATTTCAGTTACTTTCAACTTCTTTCCGTACATATCGAGCGTGCCAATGTAGCTCTTTATCGGTTTGATTCCCGCAATCCCGATAGCCACGTTAACTTGTCCTTCCCTAAAAGGCCTTCCGAAAGTGTCAGTTATTATCACAGCAACGTCAACTCCCGTTTTTATTTTAAATGAATGTCTTAGCTTGCGTGCAGATGAATCTGCATCCTCAGGCAGCAAAACTGCGTAATCGTTACTTTCTTCCACGTTGCTCTGATCTACCCCAGCATTTGCACAAATTAACCCACGCTTTGTCTCTACAATTAGCATGCCTCGGGTCAATCTCAAAACATCTACTGACTCATTTAAAATTAGTTCGATTAAGCGAGGGTCCTTATCGTATTGTTTTGCAATTTGTAACGACCTCTCTGAAGGATTGACGAGTTTTAAATCTATCAGCCTTCCCTCAGCCTTGGAAACTACTTTCTGTGCAACAATGACTATGTCACCCTCTGAAAGAAACTCATTAGCTTTCCTCATAGAGTCTAAAATAATTAAATCGAGATTATCGCCAGGTCTTATATCCGAAGAAATAGGAACAGGAATAATTTCAATCTTAGATTTCAATATTTTGTATGTCGCAATAACAGAATATAAGATATAATTACTCCTAATGGATGTTGGACAGTACTGCTTTGCCGAACTTTTTTTCAAGTAGTTTCAGTAATAGTGATAAATCACGTATCTCTACGACGGCATCGGCTTCTTCCTTGACCTTGTCTACAGGACAGAATCCGATTGTGAATCCTGCAACAGCTAACAATTTCAGATCATTTGCTCCGTCAATCACTGCTACCGTGTCTTCGCGTCTTATTCCCCATTCCCTTATAGTCCGGTTGACTGCTACTGATTTGTCTGAGGTAACCACGATGTCCACATCATGAAGCTTGCCATTTCTGAAGATTAATTCATTGGAAAATATCTTGTCAAGTCCAAGTTCACCTTTCAATCTATCGGTTATGATGGTAAAGCCACCAGAAACAGCAATCATTTTCCAACCTGCTTTTTTCAAGGCAAAACAAAGCTCTCTGGCACCGGGCATAATCTGAAGATTCTCCCCAATTCTTTCAGCATCCTCCAAACTTATGCCGCGAAGAGCAGCTACTCTTTGTCTAAGTCCATCTTCCCATTTTATTTCTCCCCTAATTCCTTGCTTAGTGATATCCCAAATTTCCTTCTCTTTCTCCGGTCCAATCAGCTGTGCTAGTACAGGAAGGTACTCTGCGTTCAGGAGTACGCCTTCTACGTCAAAGATAATCAGCATAATAACACGCGGACTCCTACCCGTTCACGTTCTACATAGTATATTAAGTTTGTCGAGCTTTTCTAGTTTCTATCTTCATTCGAGATAACGTGACTTAAGCACGATATTCACTATCAATTTATAAACTGCAAATCTGTCTTCGCTATTTGATCTTGTGAGTACCCACCTCTAAAGGGTGTGGGCTTCATGTTTCATCGAAGTTGCTTGCTTGTTTTGAACAAGTAGAGGTTCCTTCTCTACAAGGGTTCCCTCCGAACCCAATTTCAGAATATTAGTAGCGGCGTTGTGGTCTCTGCCGATTATCAAACCGATTTTAATCGGTGGTAGTTGACATTCAGTGTCCTCAACAGTAGTTTGGTACGTTCGCTATTTAAAGCTTTATACAATTTGCTGAAATTATGTCTAAAACATATATATTTTATAATATATACAATAGAGTTATATGCAAATATATATTTTAATATAATACCAATAATTTGGCCAATAGTAGTTTGGTACGTTCATATATCAAACTATTACATAAAATTTACCGAAATTACATCATTATTAATACATAATGTATCAAATTATGTAAGTATATGGGTATTTCCTCATAGCAAAAATGAATGTCTATCTAGAAAGCGGATACATACTATGGATTATCCTTATTGTATACTCCATTTTCGAACAACTGTTTTGCAAATGCATTTTTAGTTGATTGTTCCATGTAATCATGAAATTAGTAAGGACGGAAGAATCAATCGTTTTATTATATAGCATGATTTGGGTAGGAATCACTGGTTCCTCCTGGTTGCAGTTGAGGGGAGGCTTGTTCGTCACTTAATCACGGCACGCCTATAGAATCGCGCGCTACAGAAGTCAACTACCACCAATTAAAATCGGTGGCTTGTAAGTAGATAAAGTCTCTCCTACAATAGGCTGTTTGACAGCAGCCCTCGGCCAGGCTTTTACAGCAATATTTATTGCTGCAACATAATCTGCCATTTCCATATATCCGCATTTCAGACATTCGAATAGATTTCTTGTCTTTCTATTTCTTTTATCGATATGCTGACATTTGGGACATTGCCTCGAAGTATTCTCTGATTTTACAACTTTTAATGGCACACCTTCACGTTTAG
>JBAVTY010000028.1:0-10217 GCA_049696495.1 Candidatus Nitrosopolaris sp. | reverse complement strand
CTGAAGACTCGTTTTCTACCGCATTATGTCAACTCCTTTTGCAAGTGAAAATTGCAATGCAACACCATATGCAAAAGCGATGAACCCCTAGATTCAAGCTTGCTATTCTAGAGATTATCATAGAATTTAGCGAAATGTTCGAAATGAAGTTTCATGTCAAGACTTAGTATAGTACAGATCTAGTCACAACAATGATCTCTAACCAAATTTACCAGATATAGCGCTTAGTAACTCTCCACACTCCAGGCTATTCAAATATCTTCTTTGTAGGATCATTGCAATCACGAAGGGCATATACTCGCCCTAATAGAGGCTGTCATGGAATTAAAAGATTGAGTAAGAGTCGAGAGCTCGTCTCTGCCTCTTTGCCGTACTGTTACATCAAAGTTTCCACGATTTATTTTAGATGTCGCTTGAGTCAGATCTAATATCGGTTTTAGCATCCTCGCAACAAGGTACAATATCAATATCAGAATACTGACAATCAGAACTGCAAAAAGGATTTGTAATAGTATTAGATCGTTAGAATTCTTGTCTGTTTGTAATGCTAGTTGATTGACCAATCTATCAGAAGAAGCAATTAGATCAGAAGCCATTGATTCGAATTGTTTTTTTCGAAATTGCTCGTCTATTTCTTTCGTTGTAGCCTTTAATGCTAATGATGTCGTTGCATTGGCTCGGTGATATAGCATTATTTGAGTAACAGATGTTTTGTAAAGATTCCAATTTCCATTAACAATATTCCAGAGGTCCAAAGCCGAGGAAAGAGGTTTTAAATCTACACCTGAAATGATTCCTCCTTGTTTTAGGGTTATAATATTTGACTGCAATCCATTCACAGCAACTCTTAGTTGCGAAGCGTTCTTCCCAATTCTGACCTAATTCGGTTAACTAAATAATCTATACTTAATGGTTTTCTGACAAAGCATCCTTCCTGCCTTGTTGGATACATTTCCCTTAGTGCTTCCCAATTTATTTCACCAGAAGACATCAAACAGACTCTGACATTAATATCAATAGCCAATATCTTTTCAGATAATTCAAATCCGTTCATATGCGGCATATTAATGTCAACCAAAAGAAGATCATAGAAATTCAGTTTGAATTCTGATAGTGCTACGATAGATATTCCAATAGAATGGTTCATCAACTTTTCTATATTGATTGGCTTCATTCCTGCCAGTTCACACCTTGTCTTAAACCACTTTCTAAATCCATGATCGGTTTGAAACTCGTGACGCCTCTTGCCGGACTCAAGCTTTGTTCTAAGTTCTTGTGCCCAAAGAGAGTCCTCCATCAATCTTTTTACTCCTGCAGATTTGAGTTGTTTAGGTGCAGTTATCACCCTTTCATAAATCCTCGCTTTGTATCCAAAATGTTTCTCATAACCCAGCTTCTGTCAGTTATAGTCTCTCCACTTTCCTTGCGATAACAAATCCATTTTTGGAGTTCGTTATACGCCTCTGGTGTTATAAAACTAAAATACTCTTCATCGTCTTCTGCATGCACTCTAATTTTGGCAGCAACTACAACATTTTCTTTTCTTACTGGTATTATGTGGCCCCAGCGTAAATAGTCCCATGCGCCTAAACGAATTCCAGAAGAACACATAGTAGAGACAATTCCTCTTATCCTTCTGCCAGGGTATTCTATCAGCCTATGGATTTCTTCTATAGTAGGGGCTCGATCATCTGCGAATTTTCTTCCTCTTGGTAGTCCTCTTGTGATCTTCTGATCTTGTTTCCGTTATGCGTTCAGAAAAAAGTTGGCTGAAAAGATATCTGAGATAAAGTTTCTGAAACAACAGTTATGCACCGCACGCATGGATTGAAACTTATTTAACTTAATCTGCTCATTCTTCCGTTATAGGGCTTTGAAAGAACAATACAAAAATCCAACACCTACAGTAGATATTATTATCGAAGACGATTCTCGAATTTTATTAGTCAAAAGAAAGAATGAACCATTTAAAGATCATCTAGTGCTCCCAGGCGGATTCGTTAACGAAGGAGAAAAAGTGGAAGATGCCGCAAAACGCGAAGCTCAGGAAGAAACGTCTTTAGATGTTGATCTTATCGATATCTTGGGTGTTTACTCAGATCCTACGAGAGATCCTAGAGGACATAATATATCAACTGTATTCATAGGAAGGGTGCCTCGTAACAGCAGTAATGAAAACAAAGCAGTAGCAAAAGATGATGCTGCCGAGATAGAATGGATAAATATAGAAGCGGTTGGAGATAAGAACTTCGGATTCGATCATAAACACATTCTAGTGGATTACAAGAGATGGAAAAAATCTGGCGGAACCTTTTGGTCGTCCAAATTCAAGCCTTAGCTGTAAGCAATAACATTCGACTGTGGTGTGTCCATTAACCCTAAAGAAAAGAGACTTGCAGTTTTAACCGAAGACCACCCACTAGATTATTTGCTTTTTGAAGGTATAATACCTGAGGGAAACTATGGGGCCGGTACTGTAATTGTCTGCGATACAGGCTCTTATACAATTCATAACGAAGGACAGGATATCTCCGAGCAATTCCAAAATGGTAAGATCACGATTGACTTGAACGGACAGAAACTGAAAGGCAGATTTTCACTAATAAAAACATCTAGAGAAAATCAATGGCTTTTGATAAAGGCAAATGATGAATTTGCCTCAGAAGACGAAGATTTGACTACAAGTAAACCTGACTCGGTTTTAATGGAAGGGACAAAACAAGTTCTCCACAGTAGGGTAAAAAAACCGAGACGTAAAGGAAAAAATCTCAATGGCGTTGCAGCTAAAAGGAACATAACAGAAGAATTTCCAACTTCAATCAAACCAATGTTAGCTAGATTAGTTAGCCGGCCATTCAATAATAAAGAATGGGTTTTTGAGGTAAAGTGGGACGGGGTACGCTCTTTTCTTTTTTTTGATAAATCTAACGCAATAATTAAGCTGCAGTCTAGAAGCGGTAATGAAATAACTCACAGATATCCTGAGATATTAGAATCTTCAAGGTCAGCTATAGAGTCAACGCAAACACTAATTGTTGATGGAGAAATTGTAGTGTTGAACAAAGATGGTCATCCAGATTTCCAAAACCATCAGAGAAGGATGAATGTAGACGACGACATGGAAATCCAGATCTTAAGTAGGCAAATTCCAGCCACTTACTATCTGTTTGATATCCTTTATCTTGATGGCAGGAACCTGCAAGATTTATCGTTTTTGCAAAGAAGAAGAATTTTGTCTGATATTATCAAGACAAATGATAGAATCAAAATATCTGAATATATCGAAGAGTTTGGCATACAGGTGTTTGAAAAAATCAAAAATATGAATCTTGAAGGAATTGTTGCAAAGAATCTATCGAGCAAATACTTGCAGGGTGCGAGATCTGCAGACTGGTTAAAAATTAAAAATATAAGAACACAAGATTGTGTTGCTATAGGATACACTACGGGAGATGGAAACAGAGAAAACTTTTTTGGCTCACTTATTTTAGCAGTTTATGATAGCGGCGAACTTAAGTTTGCCGGGCATACAGGAAGTGGATTTAGCTTCGATCAGCTTGAGAAAACATACAGGAAATTGGAAGGAATGAAAATAGAAAGATGTCCTATCAAATACGTACCGTATACGAATCGGGAGCCAGTTTGGATAAAGCCTGAGCTTGTAGTTGAAGTCAAGTTCAATGGGTGGACAAATGAGAAAATCATGAGAGCGCCAATCTTTCTAAGATTTAGAGAGGACAAATCGGCAGGGGAATGTGTAATTGAAAGGGAAAAGCAAACCAAGGAAGTTGTTGTTAGCGACGGAGGCTTTACTGTCCCACCAAATATCTCCATGTCCTCATTGTCGTTTTCTAATCTAGACAAAGTATTTTGGGACAAGACAAAAGAGCATTCTCGATTAACCAAAAAGGATCTGATAGATTATTATGACAAGATCAGCGATTACATATTACCTCATCTGAAAGGTAGGCCCCTGTCATTAAGTAGATATCCTGATGGAATCAAAGGCAATCACTTTTATCATAAAAACTGGGACCAGAAGACACCGGATTATGTTGAAAGAGTTAAAGTCTATTCCCAATCTCGTGACACTCTCATAAATTATATTGTATGCAATAACAAAGGAACGCTCCTATGGCTTGCAAATTTGGGTTGCATTGAAATGCATCCATGGTACAGTAAAATCAATGACCTTAACGCGTGCAAGGAGGTTGCTGATTTAGACGAAGATAAATGTGGTCTGAACCTTCCCGATTTCATTATTTTTGATTTAGATCCCTATATTTATTCTGGTAAGGAAAACAAAGGAGAAGAACCAGAATACAATATCAAGGCCTTTAAGATGACAGTTAGTGTGGCATACCATCTAAAAGAATTATTCGATGCATTAAAAATTAAATCATATGTAAAAACCTCAGGAAAAACTGGACTGCACGTCTTTGTTCCGATATCAAATTCGTATACGTATGACCAAACTAGAACGTTTGCTGATGTCATAGGCAAGGAGTTGATGAGAAAATATCCGGAGAAAATTACCATGGAATGGGACACGACTAACAGGATGGACAAGGTCTTCTTTGATCATAATCAGAATGCAAAAGGAAAGACCATTGCATCAATTTTTTCTGCCAGACCAACAATTGCAGCTACTGTATCTATGCCTATTGCTTGGAACAAATTATGGGGAGCCCTGCCAGCCGACTTTAATCTTCTAAATGTACCTGGGATTCTCAGAACAGCCGCGAATCCATGGAAGGATATACTAGAAGATAAACAAGACATGAATAAAATCCTTGAAAGTATTTGAATTATCTATATGTTTCTCTGCAGGATTACCGGAAGGATTTAGATAAGACTTAAGCAGCGTGCAGAAAAAATAATATCGAGTTAAAGTTATACGCTTCGCGAATGTAAAAAAATAAGGTGTAATTAAAAAATCATACAATTTAGAATGCCTGGATCTTTTCCTTGATTTTCACTTTCATCTCTGAAGTCATTTCTTCTGGTTTTATGGCGTGATATTCCCATATATGCTCTATAGTTTTTCTCATGAGATCTTCTTCTGTTGCAGCATCTATAACACAGTCACAGTCCAATCCGACATGTCCGCATGCTAGTTGCTTCATAGTTTAGTATTAGGACAATATTTCTTTTTAATCTTCTTGGTCGCCTACATTCTGTTTGGAGTCCTAACTCCTGGCTTTATGTTGTGTCGATCTTGTTCGTTGTTCTCGTTGTTGGTGTCGCCGCGAGAGCTAGCCGGTTGTTCCAGTTAGAAGGAGAGTATGTCAGTAAGCTGGAACGACCTTATTGCTACAAGGTTTGTCTTCAATTCAGCATGAGTTATTGAATTATGCACTTTTCAATCCCATTAGAACTAAAGTCCACTGCGCTGCGCATATTACCTCATAGGTGCTTCGAGATGATCAGTTAGTGCTGATAAGATTGAGCCTAAGGAATAGGTATTATGCTATGATAAAAATTATGTTTTAAAATTTAGGATTCTTTGTTGTCATTTACATTATCTCCCCACCATCAGGTGACTTAGAATCATAACTTTTTTGATTCTATAATACACATTTGGTTATTATTATTTAGGTTGAAGACATTATCCGGTTTATTTCATTTATTAACTCCTTATTCTGAATGGGTTTTCGTAGAAATAGATCTTTATCCAGCTGAGCAAACTCTTCTTCCTTCCTAAACCTTTCATAATACATCTCACTAGCCGTTAGAAAGCAAACTTTGATCCTGCTGTCTATTTTCTTCATTTCTTGATACAACCGTAGGCCATCCATATCTGGCATCTTGATGTCTAAAAACAAAAGATCATAACTCAGAGGTCTGAAATTCTCTAAAGCCAAAAGAGGATCGCTAAATGAATCAGCAGTGAACCCATTCTTTTCTAATACCTTCTTTAGTACTTCGCAAACATCAGGTTCATCATCTACTATTGGTATCCTAGTTTGATTTTTAGCAATCATTGATTAAGCATCTTTTTATATTAAGTTGTTCACTTTTGGTATTGTAACTACGATGCTTCCTTCCTTAGTAAATTTAAATGTGTTATTTAATAGATTGGAAATAACCTGAGCGATTCTAGCTCTGTCTACCTGTACAGATATAGATTCTTTATATTTTTAGATCGTATAACATAATTTCTCTTATACTCCTCTATGCTATCTTATACTATATCATTTAGATCACAAACTTCTTTTCTTAGATTTAGTGTTTGACTCTCTATTTTTGTGACGTTTAGTATATCTTCTGAAAGCTGCTTTAGCCTTGTTGCATTTCTGGTTATTATGCTAATGGAATCATTGAGTTCTTCTCTTGTTATCATAGCTTGATTTGCTGAACTAAGGAGTCCGACAATACTAAGTATAGATTATATAGGAGTCCGTAGCTCATGAGCAGCTACATTGATGAATTCTTCTGATAGCATATTTTCCCTAAATTATAGGCACGTATCTGCTTCTGAGAGTTATTTGATAACATCTACAATCACACTGAGTAAATTTGAAAATATTCTCACGCTTTAAAATTGCTTTCTTTGAGATCGCAATATTCAGATTTGCTCAATCTCTATCATCCCATCTAATTGAGACTGGGCATAATCCCCCTGTAGTCTAGTCTTTTATAAGTTACACTGGTTCCTCTTGTGGTTAAAATTTCATTACAGCTAAGGTTGATGGTGTGGCCCCAGAGCGTCGTATGACCGAAAATCACTATGGTTGGTAACCTCAGCTATCGGGATTTCCAATCAACCAGTTCTTGTACCTTATTGTCTTAAAACAAAAGCTTATCCGCTATAGGATAGAAAGAATATATGGTCTAAATATAGCATCATGTGATGTACACGGACCTTTTGCTATATTCGTACGAAGAAATGTACTATGCTGCACAAGAAAATAAAGGGAATGTATTCGATTTATAGGGAGGACATGTGTCAGAATCACTAAAATCCATCCAAGTCTTGCGGACTTAACAGAACGCAATCGTTACTTTCTAACAGATGATGAAATATTAATGGGGCTAGCTTTGAATCCGCGGCAGCAATCCCGAGATAAAATATTCGCGTATATTGGAGGAGGAGAAGCAATCAAATTTTTAGCATTTTGAAAGATCCTATTCAGACGCACTGGCAGTACATCGATATCGCGTCTTGATTCAAGCCCAATTGCCTGTTTATGATCCTTTTAATCACCCAAATGAACTGAAAAATACATTCGTCTCATAAGTAGCAAACTCTATCAAATTCAGAGTGTAGCACAGGACTTCCTCTATTTTTTTTATTTTTATTGATAAAAGAACGCAAAGTTATGAAGTTTTGTTTCGAATAGAAAAATAATTAGTATTATTTGCTTCATAATCTTTTCTTTGGTGACCGCTTCTTCGGCGGCGGCCTCGGCTTCCCTGGCTGGTGGGGCGGCTGTGGTGGCTGCGGTGGCTGGGACAGCGTCTGGTAGAACAGTCTCCTCTTTTTTATTATGCTTGACAAACACTACATCAATAGATATTACGGAAACGCTGACTGTGTAGTATATTAGTAATTGACCCAATCTCCTTGTATTCTGACTCTAAGCAGTTGCAACTGGGTGTTTGTGCTTTACACATAAACTACAGTATATATACATTCTATATGCTATAGATAGATAAATCATGAGTATGCAAATAAAAAGGACAAAAATAATGTTTACAATTACATTCACTGCACTAATGGCTGTATTTCTTTCGAACTGGTTGCCTACTAGTGTTTCATATGCTGTACCATTATCGCCAACAACGCATCTACCTGCTGTAAAAATCACCTCTCCTCAGAAAAGTCAGCAAATCCGAGTCGGTAGCAATATTTTGGTCTCCGGAATATCTTCGCCACCACCAGGAGTATCACATACAGGTTGTACAGTTTCAGTTTTACTAAACGGCGTAAAACCATATCAAAAGACAGTTGCAACTGGACCAGGAGGAATAAATGATTATTCTATATGGCATTATAATATTACCCCTAAATATGCATTAATCAAGCATGGACAAAACAAAATAACAGCCAAGATATCTTGCATAGCAAGTCCTTCTAATCTGACAAAATTTACCAGTGTGAATATGACAGGGATATGAGCACCTGATATACTTCAATATGCAAATTCGAGAACCTAAATGAACGAGGTTCATGGCTGGAGTGCCCAGTGCTCAATGCGAGACAAAACCAGATTCCTCGAAGTAACAGAGTTTATTAAATTCATAGTGTAGGATCGTAGTATCTTGACATCTAGGACATTCAATCTCATGGGCTATTGATAGATCATCAGTGCCTTCCATTCATCGTATGATAGGATCGATACTCTTCGTTTTGTCTCTTAGTACTAATTGGTCGCTGCTCGATATTATGCTGTTAACATTTACATCTTCTAATATAGAGCGAATAGCCAATGAAGGAGGGAGAGGGATAGTATCCGAAGATATTCAAACGTATATGGTGTTTATCCTGATTACCGTCAGATACAGATCATTAGTATTTGTTTGAATTGAATTTTCTGGTATATCAGCTGTAGCAACAGTACATGCCTCTTATTCCTTAATCTACATCTAGACCAGAGATATATTACATTACAATTTACACTAATACTTTGCCAAGAAACAACGTACCAACTAATGTCATACTTACGGTTTCTCTCGTCTTGTGCATTGTGCGCATGCATTCTTATTCTACAATTAGAAATAACAAAAAGTCTGTTCCTTGATCTAGATTATTGGTTTAAAATGCATATCATCTCATTCGCAGCATAGATAGCTAATGAATTCAAAGACAACCATGGCATTCAGTACTATGACTATTGCAATACTAGTATTACCGTTTGCCTCCGATGCTATACTTGGAAACCAACACGCATTAGCATACGTATTCTATGACCTCCGTCACTGTACATGGATACATGGGGGGCATGTCCGATGTCTCTCATCTGCGTCGTAATAGACACGATCTTGGCTACAAATGTGTTTATGTGGTAGAAATTTAACGTTCTTCGAAGGACGTATATCATCGCAATGCTTGGATTGGGATAACCATTGCCATGGCATGTCAATGTTAATTGTAAATGACGTGAAGAGATCAAACGGCCATGTGGCAATAATGCCCCAAAACAACCCGAAAAGAAACAAATTATTGTCATAAGTATATTACATAACATACTCTTATTTTCACGAATTAATTTAATTTAACATTTTATAAGTATTTTATCGTCTTGCATTAAGCTATTGCTTGCCGAATGATGACTTGAAATTAACATGAAGATTACTAAAATGGTTACAAGTATGGAGGATATATACCGATTAATTTTGTAATGCATGGTCGCGTGTTTGGAGTAGAGGTAGAAAAATAGTGCCGATAACTTGGGACCTCATCTTATCAGGAAATTATTTCTGGATTTTGTTGATGCCCAATGTCAAATACGCCTAGAATGGCCGCTATAACATCTCGAAGTCATATCCTGTGGTTGAAACACACGCAATTACTAATACTAACATGATTTTTTGTTCGGGTAGCCAATAGGTATTACTTGCAATTAACCGATCATAACATCCTCTGCCATACAGATTAGACTATACCAATATAATTTCTTAGTAGCTTGATTGGCGGAGATGCGTTAACGAGTACAATGAGTCAACTACCCTTCATGATAGTGTCTGGTTTCTGGTTTCATTGTGTCCCTTGAAGATGGCGAGATAACACCAAAATTTGCAGATGCTGCGACAGTCGACGATACTGATACAGAAATTGTGCTTCCAATGCCACCAATAAAAGAAGACAATGATTACAATGAGTTTAAGGTATTCTGCAAGGAATACACCTTGTTCAACACACATATATCATACAAATTTCATTTCAATGAATATGGTAACAACAGCACGGCCCAAGAATGGGATAACCCAAACAGCATCTATTGTTACAGTAATGCAGACTTTGAGTGATGATATATACGATAAAAAGATGGCAGTATATGATGCCTTAAACATAAGCAGGTTTAGAGAAATTCGACAAGTTGGTAGATTCGACGATTTGAAAAACATCACACTTGAACAATTAACACCACATACAATTACCAAAATTTATCATGATCTAAAGAAAAGCATGCTTCCTATGTCAAAGTTACCATTTCGCAGAAGATCTGATAAGAGAAATTATTGAGAATGGCGAAAACGTTCTAATACTGACA